>JBARRS010000170.1:0-6816 GCA_049644345.1 Gaiellaceae bacterium | reverse complement strand
GTAAACATTTCCGGTGAAGAGGATCTACTGGCTGGCCGCTGCGATCCTGGTGCTCGCCGTGGTGATCGCTGTCACCGTGGCGACGAGCGAAAAGCGGCAGAGATCGACGACTACTCGGCGGGTCGGCGTCGCCGGTGTGACGGTGGTGCTTCCTCGCGGGTGGCACAACTTGAAGCAAGCGGTTCCTCTGCCCGACGTACCGGTCGATTTCGATCCGGTGACCCGCATCGTCGTCGCTTCGGCCCCGATAAATTTCGCTGCCAACGGCTGCCTCGGGATCAGGTATGCGTTCTCGGCGACGGCAGTCGCTCTCGTCGTCCAGGAGTGGATTCGGCCCACTCCCGGCAGCCTCCCGCCCCGGCCACAGCGCTTCACACGCGACAAGCTGCCCGTTCGACCGCCGCCGGCACTCGAGTGCTGGAGCGGGCCGGGAGGAAGCGCTGAGTTCACCGATCACGGCCGGCGCTTCGACGCGTTCGTTCTGCTCGGACGAAATGCGCGCCCAGAACTGGCCGGCCGCGCGCGTCACATCCTCGACACACTCAGCGTGACGAAGCGCTCGAGCTAGTCTCTACCAACCTCTGGTCTCGAGTAGCTCTTCGGGCGCGAGCGCGGCTGCCGACAATCCGCTCATGGCGTCGCCGAGACCCTGAGAGACCCGAGCGAGGATCTCGGGGTCGTTGAAGTGCGTCGTCGCCTCGACGATCGCCTTTGCGCGGTCGGACGGATTGTCCGACTTGAAGATCCCCGAGCCGACGAAGACGCCGTCGGCGCCGAGCTGCATGCACAGCGCCGCATCCGCGGGCGTCGCAATCCCGCCTGCGGTGAACGTCACGACCGGCAGGCGCCCGTTCTCGGCCACCCACTTCACGAGCTCGTACGGGGCGCGGAGCTCCTTCGCCTCGGCGAAGAGCTCGTCCTCGCGCAGCGACCCGAGCCGTCGGATCCCGCCGAAGACCGAGCGCATGTGCCTGACGGCGTTGACGATGTCGCCGGTGCCCGCCTCACCCTTCGTCCGGATCATCGCCGCACCCTCTGCGATCCGCCGCAGCGCCTCGCCGAGGTTACGGCAGCCGCAGACGAACGGGACAGTGAACTGCCACTTGTCGATGTGGTGCTCCTCGTCTGCCGGCGTGAGCACCTCACTCTCGTCGACGTAGTCGACCTCGAGCGCTTCGAGGATCTGCGCCTCGACGAAGTGGCCGATGCGGGCCTTCGCCATCACCGGGATCGTCACGGACTCCTGGATCTCGCGGATCTTGTCCGGGTCGGCCATGCGGGCCACTCCGCCCTCGGCCCGGATGTCGGCGGGGACGCGTTCGAGCGCCATCACGGCGACCGCTCCGGCGTCCTCCGCGATCCGGGCAGCTTCCGCGGTGGTGACGTCCATGATCACCCCACCCTTCAGCATCTCGGCGAGGCCCGTCTTGACCCGCATCGTTCCGAGCTCGAGCATCGAGCAGATTCTAGCCCGGCGCCTGACCTGCGCCGGGGAGCTCGAACGCGTCACGCGCGAGCCAGAAGCAAAGCGCGGCCAGCGGCAGCTCTCCGCCGAGCGCCTCGACCAGCGCCCAGCGAAGGTCGTGGCTCCCGAGTGACGTCAGCACATCGAACCAGGCATCGCAGACGAGCAGCGTCCCGAGCACGGCCGCAGCGATCGCCACCCACCGCTCGCGCCGCACGATCGCGACGATGGTCGCGATCGCGGCCATCCCGACTCCGACGTCGAAACCCGACCAGAGGACATCCCAGTGCCGCGCGATGCGCTGCCTTGGCAGCGTGGCCGCGAGATAGCCCGTCCACGGGAAGATCACGACCGCGAAACCGGCGAGAGCCAGCACGGCCACCGTCCGTAGCCGGCGGTTCCGCGGAACGGTGACGGCCTGGACGCTCACGACGCCCGGGCGAAAGGCTTGCGGAGCTGCCCTTCGATCCACATGGTGGCGAGGCCGATGCGCGGCAGCGCCAGCAGCCGGTCGTAGACGAGGTAGCGCGGCTCCCAGCGCGGGAAGAACTTGGCGTTGAAGCGGTAGAGACTCTCGATCTGGAAATACGGGTTCCCGAGCGCCACGATGCGCCCGAGCAGCCGTTCCGAGCGCGTCCGCGGGCTGTGGAGCAGGCGCCCGAAAGCGGCGAAGTTGAGCGAGACGTCCTCGACCCCTCGCTCGCGCAACCCCTCGATTGCACGGACGACGAGGAACTCACTGAGGCCGTTCGGGGCCGAGCGATCGCGCCTCATCGACGAGAGCGAGACCGCGGCGCCTCCACATGTCGGAACGAAGTGGAGGAAGCCGGCGACCGCTCCGTCGGGGCCACGGCCGAGCACCACCAGGCTGTCGGCCTGGTGCTCGTTCCGGAGCGAGTCCATCGACATCGCGAACCCCCGCTCGGGCGCTCCTTCGCGCCAGCGCTCGGCGACCGACTCGAGCTCGGCGATCGTCGCCTCGTCGAGCTCGCCGAGCTGGACGAGCTGCGACTGATAGCCCGCACGCTCGAGCCGAGTGACCGACTGGCGCACCTTGCGGATCGCACGTCCCTCGAGCGAGAACCCCGCGGTTTCCACGATCGCCTCGTCGCCGATGTACAGCGACCGTAGGCCGGCGCGCTCGTAGAGCGGGAGCAGCGGCTCGCCGACCCCGAGCGCGGCCAGCCGGAGGCCGTGCCGCTCGGCAAAAGCCGCGGCTTCGGCGATCACCTCCGGCACCGCTTCGGGCGGTCCGATCGGCTCGCCCGAGCAGAGCATGACACCGTTCTCGACCCGGAAGCCGACGAACGCCCGCCCACGCGGCTCGAAGAGATACTGCTGGTCGCGGCGCAGCTTGAAGAACGCGAGCGTGTCGCGTCCGTGCTCGCGCACGAGCCGCTCGGCGATCCGCCTGACGGCGCGGTTCGGCAGCGCCCGGGGCGCGGCGAGGGGCCGCAGCACGAGGTACGCCGCCGCGGAGAGAGAGCCGAGCGTGAGCAGCTCGATCGCGAGCGGCAACCGGCCGACGTCGTCGTGGAACGTGATCGGCCCCCGACTCCAGATCAGCAGGTCGCCGGTCTCGCGCGCGAGCAGGCCGAAGGAGGCCCAGCGCGCCGCAATCCAGACGGAGACGAACGCGACCAGCACCGTGCCGACCGCGAGCGCAGGGATGCGCCAGAGAGCCGAGCGCAGGCTTACCGGGTCGTGCCGGACGGTGAACGCGTCCCGTCGCCACCAGAGGAACGCCGCCATGCCGAGGCTCGCGAGCGTCTCCTCGACGTCCAGCCCCTTGACCAGGTTGAGCGCGGCGAGCAGAACGAGCAGCCCAGACGCGAGATAGCACGCGCCGAGCCGTCGGCGGTAGAGGTACGGCGCGCAGATGACCAGGCCCACCGCGGCCGGGACCGCGAGAGCGTGCGCGATCGCCGCGACCTCGAACGGCTCGAGCGCCTGGAGGAGGTCGGTGCGGGGTCGCTCGTTCGGCGTCAGGGCCGAAGCCAGGTTGACGAGACCGAGCACGAACGCCCCCGCAGCCGCGAGCGCGGGCAATTGCAGGCGACGATTCACTACAAACAGGGTGCCAGCTATTCCGGCGTGACGTAGGCGGCGGTGAGCCCTCCATCGACGAGAAACGTCGCTCCGGTCACGTACGAAGACTCGTCACTTGCAAGGAAAAGGGCGCCGTTGGCGATCTCCCGAGCTTGCGCGAGCCGGCCCATGGGCAGGTGGATTCGCCGGCGTTCGTACGCCGCGGGATCCTCCTCGAACAGGCGCATCAGGAGCGGCGTCTCCACCGGCCCGGGGCAGAGGGCGTTCACGCGGACGCCTCGGCGCGCGAACTCGACCGCGAGCTCGCGTGTCATCGAGAGTACGGCGCCCTTCGAGGCCGTGTACGAGATCTGGGAGGTCGCCGCGCCCACGAGCGCGACGAACGACGCGACGTTGATCACCGAGCCTCCGCCCCGCTCCAGCAGGCGCGGTATCCCGTGCTTGCAGCAGAGGTAGACGCCCTTCGCGTTGACCGCCTGGACGCGGTCCCAGGCCTCCGGCTCCGTCTCGAGGATCGACGCGTCGTCGGGCGGCATGATCCCGGCGTTGTTGTAGAGGACGTCGACGCCGCCGTATCGCTCCGCCGCCGCTGCGTACATCCCTCGCACGCTCGCAGAGTTGGTGACGTCGACCTGCTGGAAGAACGCTTCGCGGCACTCGGCCGCTGTCCGTTCCCCCTGCTCTGCGCTGACGTCGGCGACGCAGACGCTTGCGCCCTCCTCGGAGAACAGCACCGCAGCCTCGCGGCCGATTCCACCGCCGGCGCCGGTGATGACGACGACCTTGCCGTCGAGGCGGCCCATCAGGTCGCGACGTACACGTTCTTTACCTCGGAGTACCCCTCGAGCGCGTGCATCCCGAGCTCGCGGCCGAAGCCCGACTGCTTGAAGCCGCCGAACGGCGTCTGCACGCGGACGGACGTGTTGGAGTTGATCGAGAGGACGCCCGTCTCCAGCGCCCGGGCGACGCGCAGCCCCCGTGCTCCGTTCTCGGTCCAGATCGAGCCCGAGAGGCCGTAAGGCGTGTCGTTCGCGATTCGGATCGCGTCGGCCTCGTCCTCGAACGCGATCACGGCGGCGACGGGGCCGAAGATCTCCTCGCGCGCCTGCCTGTCTTCGTTCGTGCATTCGAGCAGCGTGGGCGGGAACCAGTAGCCCGGGCCATGCGGCGACTCGCCGCGGAAGAGGAGCTTTGCGTCCCCGTCGACATACGACGAGACCTTCTCGCGCTGCTCCGCGGAGATCAGCGGGCCCATCTCGGTGGCGTCGTCCTCCGGGTTTCCGACCCGGACGGCCTTCGTCGCCTCGACGAGCAGCTCGACGAAGCGCTCGTACGCGCTGCGCTCGACCAGGATCCGCGAGCGGGCGCAGCAGTCCTGGCCCGCGTTGCCGAAGACGGCATAGGGTGCAGCGGCCGCCGCTCTCTCGAGATCCGCGTCGGCGAAGACGAGGTTCGCCGACTTGCCGCCGAGCTCGAGAGTGACGCGCTTGATCGTGCCCGCTGCGCCCGCCATCACCGTCCGCCCCACCGCGGTCGAGCCTGTGAAGCCGATCTTCGCCACGTCCGAGTGCTCGACCAGCCGCCGGCCGACGACCGACCCCGGGCCGACGACGACGTTCAGAACCCCTTCCGGCAGTCCGGCGTCGAGCGCGAGCTCGGCGAGCCGGAGCGCCGTCAGCGGGGTCAGCTCGGCCGGCTTCAGGACAACCGTGTTGCCGCAGGCGAGCGCGGGCCCGAGCTTCCACGACGAGATCGCGATCGGGAAGTTCCAGGGCACGATCAGCCCGACGACTCCGAGTGGCTCGCGGAAGGTCAGGTCGACGCCGCCGGAGACCGGGATCGTCTCGCCGAAGTGCTTGTCGACGGCGCCTGCGTAGAAGTGGAACACGTCGGCGACCATGCCCACCTCTCCGCGTGCGTCTCCGATCGGCTTGCCGACGTTGCGCGTCTCCAGCAGCGCGAGCTCTTCCAGGTTCTCTTCGACGAGCGTCGCCAGCCGGCGGAGCAGCCGGACGCGATCCGGCGGCTCGACCGCTCGCCAGCCCGGAAAGGCCGCCCTGGCGCGCGCGACGGCGGCGTCGGTCTCGTCGACGCCGGCCGCCTCGAGCTGCGCGATCGGCTCTTCTGTGGCGGGATTGAGGACCTCGAGGCTCACCATCGCTATTCAAACACGGGTTTGACTCAAGCCGAGCGGCGGAAACGCCGATCTTCCGGCCTGTGAGCGGCGGTCCGGACTACGACCCCAAGATCATCGAGCGCTTCGCCGACCAGCTCCTGCGTAAGGCGGACTCGGTCCGCGTGGGCGCAGCCGTGACCGGCGGCGTCCTCGGCGTCGTCTTCGGAGCGGTTCCGTTGACGCCCGCGCACTCGATCTGGCCGGTTCCGCCCGGGTACGGCGTCGCGACCACGCTGCTCGGCGCGCTGGTCGGCATTCTGATCGGCTGGGTGATCGGAGAGGGACGCGCGTTCCGCTATCGCGTCCAGGCCCAGACCGCCATCTTCCAGCTCGAGATCGAGCGGCGAGTCAAGGAAGGCGTCGCGCAGGCGATCGCGAGCTCGCGTGAGACGGCGACTGCCGTGGACCCGGAGCCCGCTCCTCCGCCGGTTACCTCGGTACCGCCGCTGCCCGCCGCGCCCGTTACGCCGGTGACGCCCGCGTTGCGCCCGCCCGGCGCGCCCGGGCCGACGGCACCGGCGCCCGAGGAGCTTCCGCCGGTCAGCCCCGCGGCGACCGGGTAGCGCGGTACTCCCGCGCCTCGGCGACCAGAGCCTCGAACAGCTTCATGTCCTCGCCCGCCTCGGGGTGCCAGAGCACGCCCAGCGCGAAGCGCTTCGAGGGGTCCTCGACCGCCTCGATCGTCCCGTCGTCCGCGTGAGCCGACTCGACGAGCCCGGCCCCGAGTCGGCCGAAGCCCTGGTGGTGGTGAGACTTCACGGGCGCCCGGTCGCCAAGCAGGTGGCTCAGGCGCGTCTCGGCCACGAGCTCGACGTCGTGGTCACCGAAGACCCCGGACCTGTGCTTGTGCCGGTCGTGGCCGACGAGCTCGGGCAGATGCTGGTGGAGATCGCCGCCACGCGCGACGTTGAGCACCTGGCTTCCCCGGCAGATCGCGAGCACGGGCATGTCCCGCTCGAGCGCAGCCGAGAGGAGCCCGAGCTCCGCCCGGTCCCGCTCGGGAACGATGCCCGAGGTTTCCTCGTGCGGATCCTGGCCATACGTCTCGGGGCCGAGATCGGAGCCGCCGGAGAAGACCAGCCCGTCGACCGCGTCCAGCGTCTCCTCCACCCCGTCCTCGCTCGGC
>JBARRS010000169.1:0-2269 GCA_049644345.1 Gaiellaceae bacterium | reverse complement strand
CGTGTACGCCTTCAACCCCGCGAGCCCGAGCTCGGTGTCGACGGCCCCCATCAGCGCGAAGACGCCGTCATCGATCCGCATCCGCGTCCGCGGCCGGTTCTCGACGGCCCCCTCGGCAAGCCGCCTGAACGATCCCTCGACGGCCTCGAGGGCGTCCGCCGGGGTCAAGAGCTCGGCGACCTCCGACTCGGTCAGGTAGAGCGGCATCGGCCGCGGAGGCTACTTCGTCTTCTCGCGCGCAACGCCGCCGCGGCCCCGCCGGTAGAAGGCGAACGTCGGGAAGTCGTCATGCCCGCGGAGCGGCCGGACCTCCCGACGGAGTGCGCCCGAGAGGATTCGAACCTCTGGCCTCAGCCTCCGCAGGGCTGCGCTCTATCCCCTGAGCTACGGGCGCGCGGGGATCTAGTGTAGCCGCGCCCTCTGCCCGCCGACATCCAGCTCGGCACCGTCGGGCACGTCCACCCGCACGTACGCGAGCGCGAGGCCCGGCACGGCGCTCGTGATCCGGCCGACCGCCTTTTCGCCGAGCCGGATCTCGGTCTCGGGCATGGGCGCCGCCGAGTCGTCAAGCTCGAGTACCCGCAGCGACCGGTTCACGTGGCCGCGGTAGTGGAGCCGTGCGATCGGCTCCTGGCCGGGGTAGCAGCCTTTCGAGAAGCTGACGGCGCGGTCCGTCAGCCCCGCCTCCGCAGGAAGAACACGGTCGTCGAGCTCACGGCCCCAGCGAGGGGTCCTCGCGAGAATCCGCAGCCGCTCCAGCTCCTGTTGCGAAACCGGGTCCGCGGTCACGTCCTCGTCCAGCACCTCGACGGCAGGTACGCCGTAGTCCTCGTTCTCGATCCCGCCCTCACCACGACCGAGCACGAGCACCGACCGGTGCTCCTCGGGCTCGATCTCGCAGCGGGCGGCGAAGCGCGTCCGCGACAGCTGCGAAAGCACGACCTCGCCGAGCTCCGGCTCGGTCAGGAGAAGAAAGTCATCCTCGCCGCGCCGCCAGACTCGCAGCGGGGCGATCACGCGCGCCTTCGAAGTCAGGAGCAGCGCCTCGCAGCTGCTGCCGACAGCGAGCGCCTCGACGTCGTTGGAGACCATTCTCTGGAGGTAGTCGGCTGCGTCCGGGCCTGAAACGCGGACGAACGCGCGCGGCCTTGGCGCGGCGCCTGCTTTGGCCCTGCTCATGCGGGCAGTCTAGGGCGAGCCCTGCGGGTCCCGATCGCTCGTGCTAGATATACCCGCGTCAATTTTCGCTGCCAGGGGAGTGGCGGAGAAAGGGGGAGCATGAGCGGAGTCTTCAAATTCTCGCGCACACGCCTCCTCGTCCTGCTCGGCGCTGTGGCGGTGGCCGGAATCCTCGTGGTTCCGGGCGCGCTTGCGACGCACGGCGTCCCGGTCGAGGTGACGAACGCGAGCAACGATGCGTTCTTCCCGCAGAACAAGCAGAACGAGCCGGCGATCGCGGTGGATGCGAACCACCCCAACATCCTCGCGGCGGGCTCGAATGACGAGATCGACAACGAGCTGTGCAACGTCGGCAACGACAAGACGTGCCCGTTCTCGCCGGGAGTCGGCGGCTCGGGCATCTACTTCTCGTTCAACTCCGGCGACAGCTGGACGCAGCCGCAGTACACGGGCTTCTCGAAGCGAAACTGCCTCGGCGTCCCGGGTGACCAGACCGACACCTGCGCGGGCCAGGACGAGGGGCCGATCGGGACGCTGCCGTGGTACTCCGAGAACGGCCTCGTCTCCGACGGCGACCCGGGACTCGCCTTCGGGCCCGCACCGAAGAACGGCACGTTCAGCTGGGCGAACGGATCCCGGCTCTACTACTCGAACCTGACATCCAACTTCTCCGTCGTCCGGAACGGCGAGGTGCGAGGCTACGAGGCGATCGCCGTCTCCCGCACGGACGACGTCGCGGCCGCGGCGGCCGGCGCCAAGAGCGCCTGGAGGCCTCCGGTCATCGCCTCGAAGCAGAGCGGCACGACCTTCTCGGACAAGTCGCAGATCTGGGCCGACAATGCGTCGTCGAGCCCGTTCTTCGGCACGGTCTACGTCTGCTACGCCCAGTTCCGCGGCAACGCCAGCTTCAAGAACGCCAACGAGCCGGCGCCGTTGTTCGTGGCCGTCTCGCACGACGGCGGCGACACCTGGACGAACAACCAGCTGACGCCGGCGGGCACCAGCCCGAACAACAACAGCGCGAACGCATTCGGGATGTCCGGGTGCACGATTCGAACCGCGTCGAACGGCGTCGCCTACGTCTTCTCGG
>JBARRS010000168.1:0-3266 GCA_049644345.1 Gaiellaceae bacterium | reverse complement strand
AGTTCGGTCTCCCTCGCCCGGTCGATCGTCATCTCCGCAGCCCCCCTCGTCCGTAGCTCCGCCTCTCAGCGTGTCGCCTTTCCGTGACTCGAGGTATCCCCCGAAAGAGGGATTCACCTCACGGTTGACCCCTTGTTGCCCGGATGACCAGGTTCGGTCTCGGACGGCCCCTGCGGCAGGGCTGCTGCATTCAAGCAGAAGTGCCGTCCGGCCGATAGCGCAGCCTAAGCCCCTTCGCCCAGCGCTGTGCCGTTGCCCCTCAGGATCATCCGATTTCTCGCTCCCGTCGCGATCGCCCTCGCGGCCACGTTCGCTCCGCACGCGGCAGCGAGCCGGGGTCACTCGGACCAGACGAAGCTCGTGATCGGCTTCCGCCACGGTGTCACGGCGTCCGATGTGCGCCGCCTCCTCGGAAGCGTCGTGCGCGTGAAGACAATCGTCCACCTCCGCGCGGCTGTGCTCCGGGCGCCGAGCGCTGACGCACGCGCCGCGATCGAGAGGCTGAGGCGCGCCGGTCTCCTGGCGTACGCCGAGCCGGATCGCATCCTCGTCCGGGTGGCGCAGGACCCGTACGTGCAGGCCGTCCCGACCGATCCCCTCTGGCCCCAGCAGTGGGGCGCGGCCAAGCTCGAGGGCCCGGCCGCCTGGGCTGTAACGAACGGCTCGTCCAAGACGATCGTGGCTGTCCTCGACACTGGCGTCGACTTCGGCCAGCCCGACCTCCAGGGCGCGTTCGTCCCCGGCTACGACTTCGTCAACGGCGACTCGGATCCGAGCGACGACCAAGGCCACGGCACCTCCGTCGCCGGCCTCGTCGCGGCGCGCGCGAACAACGGCATAGGTGTCGCCGGTCTTTGTCCCCAGTGTTCGGTGATGCCTGTCAAGGTGATCGGGAGCGACGGCACGGGACTGACCTCGACGGTGGCGGAGGGCATGACGTGGGCCGTCGATCACGGCGCTCGGGTGATCAACGTCAGCCTCGGCGGGACCGATTCGAGCGACGTCCTTGGCAGAGCCGTCCAGTACGCGCAGGACCACGGCGTGCTCGTCGTCGCCGCTGCGGGCAACAACGGTAGCTCCACACCCTTCTATCCCGCGGCGTACCCCGGTGTCCTCAGCGTCGCCGGCAGCGACGAGAACGACCAGCTCTACTCGTGGTCGGACTCCGGATCGTGGGTAGACGTCGCGGCGCCCGGCTGTGACATGGCGACCTTGCGTGGCGGCGGCTTCGGAAACTTCTGCGGCACCTCCGCGAGCACTCCGGTCGTATCGGGCTTGGCCGGCCTCGCATTCTCGTTCGCGCCCACCGCAACCGCCGCGGCCGTCGCACACGCGATCGAGAGCACAGCGGTCGCCGAGAGCGGCGTTGCCTTCGGACGGGTCGACGCGGCACTGACTCTCCGAGCTCTCGGCGCCGTCCTTCACACGGCTCAGGCCGCGCCGGTCCCTGTTACGGCACCCGCCGGGCCTGTAGCGGGACATCGGACTGCGCCTGCAAGCCATCGAAGACGTCGAGCCCGCCGCCGGCGTTCCACCGCAGCCCGCCCTATCCGCTCGGCGTCCAGCCACTCCGGCAGCTCGAGGGGCTGGAATCGGAGGCAGGGAAGGGGTTAGGGTAAAAACGTGCGCAGCCGCCCTGCGTTCACGTCACTTGCCGCGGCGGTCGGTTTCGCACTGGCTGTAGTTCCGGGTGCCTTCGCACATCCCTCGGTCTGGCTGACGGGCGTTCCGGGGCGCGCCACCGTCGCGACGAAGGTGACGTTCGCCTGGACGAGCCGTGGCACCACCCGGACCACGTGCGGGCTGCTCCGCAAGCAGGGGACGTGGAAGCCCGCGCGACGGGCGTGGCAATGCAGCTCGCCGAAGACGTGGACGCGGCTGCGGCCCGGCCTCTACGTCTTCGAGCTGAAGGCGTTCGATCGGCGGGGGAGTGTGATCCGAGTCCATTACGAGTGGACGATCTCGGCACCCCAGTCCGCCGTCTCGCCGATCACGGCACCGCCTCCGCCGCCTCCGCCGCCTTCTCCTCCGCCCCCGCCGCCGCCTCCGCCGCCCCCGACGCCGACGAACTGCGCGGCGCCTCCCTACAGCTTCCTAACCCCGGTCCAGCCGGCGACGAACGCAGATGAAGCCCAGTTCATCAACCTCGTCAACCAGGCGCGCACGACGATGGGCGTCCCGGCCCTAACGGTCAACCCGAAGCTGAGCCTTGCCGCGGATAGCCACTCGTTCTGGCAGGACGTGACCTACGGCTACATGGGCCTCTCACATTCCGGCTGCAAGGGATCCGACCCAGGCGCGCGGATCACCGACGTCGGCTACTCCTGGTGGACGTACGGCGAGGTGACGCTCGTCTCGTACCCGGCCGCCGACGCGCTGACCGCCTTCAACATGTTCAAGGGAAGCCCGGGACACTGGGCGATCCTGACGAGCGGTAGCTACACCGACATCGGCGTCGGCGAGAGCGCCTACCACTGGACCGGCGATCTCGCGAGAACGGGCTAGCAGAGCCGTTCCTACCCGCCCCTGAGCCGTCCGATCACGACTCTAGGCTCCGCGTGCCGGACCGAGGCTTGCCGTCGAGCTTCACCGGGTTGGAGACAAAGGGGAGGCTGTCGAAGCCTCCGGGATGACTAAGGAGGTCAACATGAAGAGTGGACTGCTGGCTCGTGTGCGGGTGCCGCTTCTCGCGGTGGTTGCCACGTGCCTACTTGCTAGCGGGGGTGGTTGGGCGATCGCGGCGTCGACCTCTTCGAGCGCCACGCTCCGCGCCTGCGCGAACAAGACGACCGGCGCGTTGAGGCTGGCGCGCAAGTGCAAGAGCGACGAGCGTCGCGTGACATGGAACACGGCGGGTCCGCGGGGACTAAGGGGGATTCAAGGACTGAAGGGCGACAAGGGAGACAAGGGCGACAAGGGCGACCCAGGCCCAAACCTTGAACTTTTGAGCGGGCAGAGGGACTTGACCGCAGGGGGCACGACCCTCACGGGCAGCGGTCAAGTTCAGGTGAGCAGCGTTTCAATCACCGCCCCCAGCAACGGTTTCCTCATCATCAGCGGACATGCGTTCGTCAACAACAACACGGCGGCTGCAACGAGTTATGTCCTCGTGCCGAAGCTTGACGGAACCGGAGTGAACGCCACCGGGTGGGGAGCAGCGTTTTTCGCAGGCGCGGATACGGCTGCCGCCGAGCGATTCGAGCTGTCGTACACCACACCGATCGCGGTGACCGCCGGGCCTCACACAGTCACGCAGGACCTGGGAC
>JBARRS010000167.1:0-3663 GCA_049644345.1 Gaiellaceae bacterium | reverse complement strand
GCGCGGAGGAGCGCGTCACGCAGCACGTCCAGCTCGCGTGTGCGGCCGACGAGCCCTGTTCTCGCTTCGTGCGGAACGTCGACGCCGAAGCGGGCCCGTGCCTGCAGCGCCTCCCAGACGGGCAGTGGTTGCTCCTTGCCCTTCGCCTCGACGGCCGCGGCGTCGCGATAGTCGATCGTGTGACGCGTGGCTCGGTAGGTGGTCTCGCCGACGAGGATCCCGTTGACCGGAGCCGCCGCCTGCAGTCGCGCGGCGGTGTTCACGACGTCCCCCGCGGCCATGCCCTCGCCTTCGGCGGGGCGGGCGCCGAGCGTGACCAGCGCCTCGCCGGTGTTGACGGCGATCCGGACCTGGAGCCGCTCCTCCTCGCGCACCCAGTCGCGGATCGCGAGCGCGGCTCTGACGGCCCGCTCCGGATCGTCCTCGTGCGCGGCCGGCGCGCCGAACAACGCCATCACCGCGTCGCCGATGAACTTTTCGACCGTGCCGCCGAAGTGCTCGAGCTCACTCCGCAGACGCGTGTAGTAGGGCGAAAGCAGCCGGCGAACGTCCTCCGGGTCCATTCGCTCCGCCTGAGATGTGAAGCCGACGAGATCGGCAAAGACGACGGTGACGACCTTTCGCTCCTCACGCAGCGCCTCGTCCCGCTCGACGAGCGCAAGCCCGCACTCGGAGCAGAACTTCGCTCCCGGCTGGTTCTCGTGGCCGCACGAAGGACAGGCGCTCACCACCGAAGCGTACGGCGGCCAAGCGTCTGCTTCTAGCCAGATGCGACATCATGAAGGGCAAGCATCTGGAAGGAGACGGGATGAACCAGCTGTCGGAGATCCTCGACGAGAAGGGCCACGACGTTCTTCGGATCGAGGCGGATGCCTCGGTGTACGACGCGGTGAAGCGGATGGTCGACAGGAATGTGGGAGCGCTCCTCGTGACCGACGGCGGCGAGATCATGGGGATTGTCACCGAGCGCGACTATCTCCGCCGCGCCGCGCTAGTCGAGGGGCGACCGGACAAGAAGACCGCGGTTCGCGAGATCATGTCGTCGCCGCTGATCGTCGTCACGCCCGAGACGCCGATCGACGAGTGCATGGCGCTGATGACCGACAGGCGGATCCGCCACGTACCTGTCGTCGAGGGCGGCGAGGTGGTCGGGATCGTCTCGATCGGAGACCTCGTCAAGTTCAAGTCGAAGCAGCAGAGCTTCGAGATCCAGTTCCTGCACGAGTACATCTCGGCGAGCTAATCGACGTAGGTTCGCGCTGCGGCGGGCTTCGACGGCGTCGATAGCCTCTTCTGAAGCGATGAGCGCAGAAGCTGAGCCGAAGCCGAGCCGCGGCCTGGTCCGCCGCGTCGCTCGCCTGTTTCGCCCCTACCGCCGCCGCGTCGCGCTCGTCTCCCTCACGATCCTGGCCTCGTCGGGGCTCGGTGTCGTCAACCCGGTCCTCACCAAGGTCGTGTTCGATCGCGCGCTCTTCCCGCGCAGCGGCCAACCGAACCTGCACCTCCTCTACGAGCTGATCGCGATCATGGTCGCGGTCGCGATCACCGGTGGCGCGATCGGCATCGGCCAGACGTACCTGACGAGCGTGCTCGGGCAGCGCGTGATGCAGGACCTGCGGAACCGACTGTACGCGCACCTGCAGGCGATGTCGCTCCGCTTCTTCACCTCCACGCGTACAGGCGAGATCCAGTCGCGCCTGCAGAACGACGTCGCCGGCATCCAGACGGTCGTGACCGACACCGCCTCGTCGATCCTGGCGAACATCGTGATCGTCGTCTCGACGGTGATCGCGATGTCGATCCTGTCCTGGCAGCTGACGCTGCTCTCGCTGATCGTCGTCCCCGGCTTCGTCTATCTGACCTACCGGGTCGGCCGCGTCCGTCGGCGGATCGCCGCCTCGACGCAGGAGTCGCTCGCCGAGATGAGCGCGATCACCCAGGAGACCCTGTCCGTCTCGGGGATCCTGCTCACCAAGGTGTTCGACCGCTCACGAGACGCGATCGAGCGCTACCAGCGCGAGAACCGGCGTCTGGCCGAGCTGCAGGTGCGCCAGCAGATGGTCGGACGGACGTTCTTCGCGCTCGTCCAGACCTTCTTCTCGATCACGCCCGCGCTCGTCTACCTCGTCGCCGGGCTGGCGATCAGCGGTGGCTCGGCGCCGCACATCTCGGCCGGCACGATCGTCGCCTTCACGGCCCTTCAGACCCGCCTCTTCTTCCCCGTCGGCCAGATGCTCCAGGTCTCGGTCGAGGTGCAGTCCTCGCTCGCGCTGTTCGAGCGCATCTTCCAGTACCTCGATCTGCCCCACGACATCGTCGACACGCCGGGGGCGCGGCGGCTGCCGAAGGAGGAGGTGCGCGGCGAGGTCTCCTTCCGCGACGTCTACTTCCGCTACGACGAGCCCGCGCTGCCCTCGACGGACGACGGCACGACGGAGATCGCGGCGAGTCTCGGCGCGCCTGCGCTCGACGCGACGGACGGACGGCCCCGGCCTCGAGCCTGGACGCTCGAGGGCGTCGACTTCGAGATCGAGCCGGGGCAGCTCGCGGCGCTCGTCGGCCCGAGCGGCGCGGGCAAGACGACGATCTCCTACCTCGTCCCGCGCCTCTACGACGCGACCCGCGGCGTCGTCGCGATCGACGGCGTCGACGTCCGAGAGATCGAGCTCACCTCGCTCGCGGACATCATCGGCATGGTCACGCAGGAGACCTATCTCTTCCACACGAGCGTGCGCGAGAACCTGCTCTACGCGCGGCCGGACGCGACCGACGAGGAGATCGAGGCCGCCGCTCGCGCCGCCGCGATCCACGAGCGGATCCTCGAGCTCGAGCAGGGCTACGACACGCTCGTGGGCGAGCGCGGCTACCGGATGTCAGGCGGGGAGAAGCAGCGGCTGGCGATCGCACGCGTGATCCTCAAGGACCCCCGCATCCTGATTCTCGACGAAGCGACCTCGTCGCTGGACACGGCGAGCGAGCGACTCGTTCAGTCGGCACTCGAGCCGCTGATGCAGGAGCGCACGACGATCGCGATCGCTCACCGCCTGTCGACGATCCTCGCAGCCGACGTCATCTTCGTCCTCGAGCGGGGGCGGATCGTCGAGCGAGGCACGCATCGCGAGCTGATCTCCCTCGGCGGCCTCTATGCGCAGCTCTACGAGCAGCAGTTCGCGGGCGGGCTGGTCGAGGCGCGCTGCGAGAACGGCGTCGTCCTCCGCAGCGGCGAGCTCGTCGAGCTCAGCCGGGGATAGCTAGAGCTCCTCCGGGGGCGCGAAGCGGTAGAACACCTGGCCGGCCGCGCCCAGGATTCCGGGGACGAACTCTTCGAGAGCCCGCGCGCGCTCGAGCCCTCCCAGGGACACAGGGTCGTAGCCAGCGTCTCGGATCAGCCGCTCCGTCACCTCGCGAGCGTCGTCGTCCGCAGCGAACAGGCAGCTCGGGCGTACGCGCGGCTCGCCGATCCGGTCGTAGAGCCTCGCGAAATTGGCGTTGAACGCCTTCGCCGTGGGACCGTTCGTGTGCGATTTCACCTCGTTTGCGAACGACTCGAACTGCTCATTTCGCCCGGAGAATGCATTTGCCGCGTCGATCGCGATCTTCCCGTCGAGACCGCTGACGTTGCCGAGCGCTTCCGAGATCGACCCGGACGGAACCGCGACGAGG
>JBARRS010000166.1:0-1553 GCA_049644345.1 Gaiellaceae bacterium | reverse complement strand
AGACCGTCGCCACTAAGAGCGGACGCGTCGAGCGGGTCGACGACCTCGAGAGCGAGGGGATCGGCGTCCGCGTTCTCGTCCACGGGGCCTGGGGCTTTGCCTGCGACCGGCGTCTCGATCACGAAGGCGCCCGCGACTCAGCGACCAGGGCGGCCGCTTTCGCACGAGCGGCTCCGGGGGGCCACCATCGGGCGCTCGCGCCCGTGGAGCCGGTGGTCGCGGAATGGCGGACCCCGGTCGAGCGCGACCCGTTCTCGGTTCCGCTCTCCGAGAAGATCGATCTTTGCCTGCGTGCCGAGGAGGGGATGGCGCGCCGCGAGGTCAAGGTCACGTCCGCGTTCGTGCGTGCGCTCGCCGAGCAGAAGCTCTTCGTCTCCTCGGAGGAGGCGGCGATCGAGCAGGAGATGGTCGAGTGCGGGGGCGGGATCGACGCCCTGGCGACGAACGGCAACGTGTCGCAGGCCCGAAGCTATCCAAGCGCGCATGGCGGCTCGAGCGGCCAGGCGGGATGGGAGTACGTGGAGGAGCTCGGGCTGGAGCGCGAAGCACCCAGGATCGCCGAGCAGGCGGCCGCGCTGCTCAAAGCCGACCCCTGCCCCGCCGGGACTACCACCATTGTGATCGACGCCGAGCAGATGGAGCTCCAGGTGCACGAATCAGTCGGCCACCCGACCGAGCTCGACCGTGTTTACCTCACCGAGGCCGCGTACGCCGGCACGAGCTTCGTCAAGCCCACGGATCTCGGTTCGCTCCGATACGGCTCCGAGCACATGAACATCACCGCCGACCCGACGACACCCCGCGGGCTCGGCTCGTTCGGCTTCGACGACGAGGGCGTGGCCGCCGTGCGCACGCCGCTCGTCGAGGCCGGCGTCCTGCGCGGCTTCCTCAGCTCACGCGAGACCGCGGCGCGCATCGGCGCCGGCAACGGGGGCTCGATGCGCGCGGACGGCTGGAGCAGGATGCCACTCGTGAGGATGACCAACGTTCACCTCGAGCCGGGCGAGGGGACGCTCGAGGAGCTGATCGGCGGCGTCGACGACGGGCTCTACCTCGAGACGAACAAGAGCTGGTCGATCGACGACAAGCGGCTCAACTTCCAGTTCGGGACGCAGATCGCGTGGGAGATCAAGCGCGGAAAGCTGGGCCGGATGCTCCGGGACGCGACCTACACCGGCGTCACACCGGTGTTCTGGGGCTCGCTCGACGCCGTCGCCGGGGCGGACGAGTGGACCCTGAACGGCTTGACCAACTGCGGCAAAGGGCAGCCGGGCCAGCACGCCCACGTCTCCCACGGAACGTCCCCGGCGCGCTTCCGTGACGTCCAGGTAGGGGTTCGCTCCTGAGCCTCGAGCTTGCCGACCGCGCGCTCGTGGCCGCGAACGGGGACGAGGCCGAGGCGGTCGTCCAGACCGAGCGCTCCGGGCTTGCGCGCTTTGCAGGCTCGGAGGTGCACCAGCCGACGCTGATCGAGAACGCGGGCGTGCAGCTGCGGATCGTCCGCGACGGCCGGGTCGGCGTCGCGGCGGGCAACCGGCTGGACGACGAAGGAC
>JBARRS010000165.1:0-9101 GCA_049644345.1 Gaiellaceae bacterium | reverse complement strand
GTGCATCTGTGGGAGCGAGCGGCCCGTTGACGCCCGGGGAGGGGGTACGGTTTTAACCCAGGCGAACTACGGGCCGCGTTCGTCTTTTTCCCGCTAGCTCCGAGTTCACGCGCGACGTGGCACGACGGCACGTGGGCAGGGTGGCGTCACGGCGAAGGTCTCCCTCGGGCGAAACTGTGCCGGTGCAACCGGAAACGCGCTATGCAAAGAGCGGCGATGTCTCGATCGCCTATCAGCTCTTCGGCGACGGACCCATCGACGTCGTCTTCGTCAATGGCTTCGTCGGCAACCTCGAGGTGCAGGCAGAGAATGCGGGTGACCAAGCTTTCTTCGAGCGGCTGGCCTCGCTCGGCCGGGTGATCCGGTTCGATCGCCGCGGCACCGGGTTATCCGACCGGGTTCGCGAGGTGCCGACGCTCGAGGCACGTATGGACGACGTCCGCGCTGTGATGGACGCCGCCGAGTCGCCGCGGGCCGTGCTCGTCGCGACCTTCGAGGCTGCGTCGATGGCGATGGTGTATGCGGCGACGTACCCGGAGCGCGTCGCCGGGCTTGCCGTCTACAACCCCGTCGCGAAGGGTGTCCGCTCGCCGGACTACCCATGGGCTTGGTCCGAAGAGGAGTACGGGCGCTGGATCGAGCAGATCAGGACGCGCTGGGGTGATCGCGAGTTCGCGGCCGAGGACCTCCGCGAATACGCGCCGACCGTGGCCGACGACCCGGAGATGCAGGAGTGGTGGGCACGAGTGATGCGGTTCGGCGCGAGCCCCGGCGCTGCGGTCGTGATCCAGCGCATGGCCATGGCCATCGACATCCGCGACGTCCTGCCCTCGATCCGCGTTCCGACGCTGGTCCTCCACCGCAGCTCCTCTCGCGGCGAGGCCGTGCATATCGCGGAGCGGATCCCGAATGCCCGCCGTCTGGAGATCGGAGGGCCGGACACACTGTTTTGGCTGGCGGAGGGGCTCGCGGACGAGATCATCGCGTTCGCGCGGAGCGTCTGGGGCGAGCCCGAGCCGGAGACGGTGCTTGCGACGATCCTGTTCACGGACATCGTCGGCTCGACGGCGAGGGCTGCGGAGCTCGGCGACCGGGCCTGGGCAGATCTCGTGCAGCGCCATCATGCGGTCGTTCGCGCCCAGCTGGATCGTTTCCGCGGCCGTGAGCTGGATACAGCAGGGGACGGTTTCTTCGCTGCATTCGACGGTCCGATCCGCGCCATCCGCTGCGCCACCGCGATCGAGGCCGGCGTGCGCGATCTCGGCCTCGAGATGAGAGCGGGGCTGCATACGGGCGAATGCGAGATCGTCGGCGAAAAGCTTGGGGGGATAGCGGTGAATATCGGGGCGCGCGTCGCCGCTCGGGCTCAGTCTGGAGAGTTGCTCGTCTCCAGTACGGTCAAGGACCTGGTCGCAGGCTCCGGTCTCGCCTTCCAGGACCGCGGCGAGCACGAGCTCAAGGGCATCCCCGGGGCCTGGCAGCTGTACGCCGTGGAGCGCTAGGTCGAACTGAGGCCGCGCGGCCCCTTGAACGCCGGTACGAGGGCTTATAAGTTCTTCATTCCGCTGCGGACACGCGGCTGTGGCCGCGCAGAGGAGGAGGTGACATGTCGTATCGAATCGCCGGTACCTACGTCGCTGTGTGCAACTGCGCTCCGCTTTGTCCTTGCCCGGTCGACGGCAAACCGACGGCGCCGGGGGGCGAGTGCATAGGAGCGCTGGGGTTCCAAATCGACGAGGGAAGTCTCGATGGCACGGACCTCTCAGGTGCCAGCGTCGCTCTCTACAACCTCTTTCCGTCGAACCTGACGGCAGGGAACTGGAAAATTGGGATCGTCGTCGACGACCGCGCCTCCGACGAGCAGGCGCAGGCGCTCGAGCGCATCTTCTCGGGTCAAGAGGGCGGGCCGTTCGGGGAGTTTGTCCCGCTGATCGGCGAGTTCCTCGGGATGGACCGGGCGAGCGTCCGCATCTCCGACGGCAGTCTCACAGTCGCCGGCAGGACAGATGCCACTTTCGAGGCGTTCACAGGCCCGGACGGCTCGCCCACCACCGTGAAGGGAGCGATGTTCGGGTTTGCTCCTGAGTACATGGTGGGTAAAGGGTCGGGCTCGTCAAACTCGTTCGGGCTCAGCTTCACGGCCCAGTACGGCGAGAGCGCGAAGTACGAGTTCTCGTCCGAAGCAACCGGCGCCGTCCATCCGCGTGCCTAGCGGGACAGCGAGCCGCTCCTCGGAAAGGAGGCCTTCAATGCAGTACCTCGTCGTTGGTCAGCACCCGCCCGACCTGTGTCCGTCGGCCAATGAAAAGATTCGGACACTCGCGAGCGAGGGTGCCAAAGAGATGCCCGCCCTGGCTGAGAAGCTGGGCGTCAAGATCCAGGCGACCTACGTGCCGATGACAAACCACATGGTCTTTGTCGCCGTCGAGGCGAACGACGCGGACTCGGTGCGGGAGTTCGCGTTCCAGGGCAGGCTCGGCCAGTGGAACACGATCGAGATCTACCAAACCTCGACCTTGGAGGAAGCTCTGACTCGCATCCAGGAACTGCCGACGATCTATTAGTCATCGAGCGAAGGAGACAACTCAATGCCGAAGGTCTCGAAGGACAGCGCGACGCAGGGCGGCGACTTCGGCCCTGTGGTGGATCGATCCGACCAGCTCGAGGACTACACGGTCAACTTCACCGAGTTCCGCGAGGACGTCGACGCAACCCCCCTCATGAAGGGGCTTCCGGACGACCGTTGCCAGTGCCCGCATTGGGGTTACGTCGTCAACGGCGAGCTGACCTTTCGCTACGCCGATCGCGAGGAGGTCTTCGAGGCCGGCGACGCGTTCTACACGCCGCCGGGCCACGTCCCGGTGAAGCACGAGCCCGGCACCGAGGTCGTGTTTTTCAGTCCCGCCGAGGAGCTGCGCAAGACCGAGGCGGTCATGATGACGAACATGGAGGCGATGCAGGCGAGCTGAACGGCTCCATTCCTATGCCGGCATCTCCGCGAGCAGCGCCTGCGCCTTGTCCGTGAGCGGGACAATGCCCTTCGCCTCGTAGCGGCGCAGGCAGACCTCGGCCTCCGTACGCGCCTCGTCCGTCCGGCCCGCACGGGCGAGGATCTCGGCGAGCGTGAAGCGCGGGTCGGTGAAGTTGGGCACGGGCGACTCGCCGCCCTGCTCGAGCGCGGATCGAGCGAGTTTCTCCGCGTCGGCCAGGAGCCCGCGGCGGGCCATGATCCTTGCCCGCAGGGCGAGGTCACGCTCGCCTGGGTCGCGAAGCGCTTCGTGGACCGCCAGCCACTCCTCGGCCTCGCCGGATCGTCCTTGGGCCTCGAGAGCCTCTGCGATCAGTTGAGCCTGCGACGCCTGGTACGTGCGATCCCCCATCTCCTCGAGCACGGCGTAGGCGGCACGCGCCTCGTGCTCCGCCGCTTCGTGATCGCCGGCCAGCAGCTCGATCAGCACGGCGACGTCGCTCGAGTGGGCCCTGAGATGGCGTAGGCCGAAATCGTCCATGATCGCTCGGGCCTGCGCGACCGACTCGCGAGCCACGTCGATACGGCCGGCGAGCCCCTCGAGGCCCCCGATGCGGATCAGGCAGTTCGCCTGGACCCGCCGGTTCGACGTCTCGTCCAGGATCGCCCGGCAGCGGGCGAGCGCCGGCTCGACGTGCTCCGGCCCCCAGAGAGCATCGGAGACGATGTATCTGATGCTGGCCGCCTCGCGCCGCTCATCGCCGGCCCTGCGCGCATGCCAAAGGGCGCGTTCGTGAAGGTCGGAGCCCACTTCGAAGTCTTGGGCCCACGTCGCGAGCTTCCCCAAGAGCTGGAGAGTGTCGGCCGCGCCGCGGTGATCTTCGGCTCCTTCGAACAGCGTCACGAGAGGCTCGAGGTCGCGCCGAGTCTGCGCGTGCGCCTGCGTGCCTCGTGTCTGGATATGCACCGATGCGAGTCTCACCTGGGCTCTCGCGCGAAGGAGCTGATCGCCCCTGCGTGCGGCTCGCGCAACCGTCTCCTCGAGCAGCGACTCCGCCTCGGTCAACCGGCCGCTTTCCAGCAGCGCCTCCCCGAGGTCGACCTCGAGCTCGATCCGCGCCTTGTCCCCCTCCTCGAGTAGGGCTGCCGCGCGCTCCAGGAGATTGCTCGCGCCGTCCATGTCACCGCGGTCGAGCGCGCGCCTGCCCGCGGTGGCCAGCTTCACCGCAGCCCGCTGGGCGAGCGCCCCACCGGGCTGGCCCAGCTCTCGCCGATAGCGATACGCCTGCTCGAGGTGGTAGCCGAGCATCTCGTCGAGCTCGACCAGATCGGCCGCGTGCTCCTCGAGCCAACCGGCGAAGCCCTCGTGCAGCACAGCACGGGTGGCCTTGGGGAGCGCCTCGTAGGCGGCGTCTCGGATCAGCAGGTGCCGGAAGCGGAAGGCATCCTCGCCGGAAAGCTGCGCTTTGTCGGGACGGATCAGCTCCTTGCGCACCAGCGCGGTCAGGCACCCCGTCACCTGAGCTCCTTCGGACCTCAAGGCCTGCACTGCTCCCCGATGGAAGACGCGGCCTTCGACGGAGCCGCACTGCAGCACGTCGCGCTCACGCGGTTCGAGCTGGTCGAGGCGCGCGGCCAGCAGCGCCTGGATGGTGGGAGGGACAGTCACCTCCCCGGCGCCCGACTGGTAAAGGAGCGCAACCATCTCTTCGACGAAGAGCGGGTTGCCTTCGGCAGCGTCTCGGATGCGGGTGCGCAGGCCTTCCGGCAGCTGCGCCAGGCTCTCAATCAGGAACTCCGTCTCCTCCGGTGCAAGAGGCTCGAGCAGCACCGTTGTCGCGTTAACCTTGCCACCGCCCCAACCTGTTCGGCGGTCGAGCAGATCGGGTCGCGCCATGCAGAGCAACAGAATGGACGCGTCACGGGAAAGATCGGCCACGTGCTCGATCAGATCGAGGAAGGTCTCCTCGCCCCAGTGAACGTCGTCGAAGACACAGACCAGCGGTCGCTCTGTGGCAACGACCTCCAATTGCTTCCGGAAAGCCCAGGCGATCTCCTCGCTGGAGGTGACCAGTTGCTGATCGCTGAGGAGGGCGCGGATCGTCTGGGCGGCAACCGGCTCGGCCTCCGCCTCAGGCAGTTGCTTGACGATCTCCACCACCGGCCAGTAGGTGATGCCTTCGCCGTAAGAGAGGCAACGGCCGCGAACGATCAGCGTGCCCTCGAGTGAGGCCAAGAACTCAGCCGCCAGACGTGACTTACCGACGCCGGCCGGGCCGAGGATCGTGAACAGCTGGCAGGCGCTCTCGGAGACGACACGCTCCCACACGCTCGCGAGCTGCCGCAGCTCGCGCTCGCGCCCCACCATCGGTGCGTCCGCGTCCTGCGCGAAGCGCTCCTCACCGTAGACGGCGAGCAGACGGTAGGCAACAACCGGCTCGCCCTTGCCCTTCAACTCCCGTGGCCCAAGCGGCTCTACCTCCGCCGCGTCGCGCGTCAGCCCATGCGTCTCTTCACCGATCAAAATCTCGCCTGGCACCGCCGTCTGTTCCAGGCGAGCCGCAACGTTGACGGCGTCCCCCGTGGCTAGCCGCTCCTCGGTGCCGGTCACCACCTCGCCGGTCGTCACGCCGATCCGACCCCGGACTCCGAGCTCGGGGAAGGCCTCGCGCATCTCGACCGCTGCGCGTAGCGCGCGCAGCGCGTCGTCCTCGTGCAGCACCGGCACACCGAAGACGGCCATCACGGCGTCGCCGATGAACTTCTCGACCGTACCGCCGTGGCGCTCGACAATCGTTTTCATGCGCTCGAAATAGCGCGCCAGCAACGCCCTGAGCGCCTCCGGGTCGAGCTTCTCCCCCAGCTCGGTCGAGCCGGTCACGTCGCAAAAGAGCACGGTCACTGTCTTACGCTGCTCACGGGCTGCCGCCGGCGCGCTTAGGGGCGCAGCGCAGGAGTCACAGAAGCGAGCGCCCCCGCGGTTCTCAGCGCCGCACTGCGGGCAGACCACCATCGGCCGAGTCTAGGCAACCACTGGGCGAAACAGGGCTCGTCCTTCGATCAGGGCTTCCGAACATTTGTTCGGTCCGGAACGCAAGTCTCGCTGCGGACTGTCGTCTTCCCCGACAGCAGAAAGGAGTCCCCCACCATGCTGAAAGTGCGGCAACTCATCCTCGTCCTCGCCACCGCTCTTGTCGCTGCTCCGGCCTTCGCCGCTGCCGGTAACTCTCCAGCGGCTGCCGACCAAGCTGCGGCGGTCAGCCAGTGCACCAAGGAACGCAGCGGTATGGGCGCATCATCGTTCAAGCTCCTCTACGGAACGAACGCCAATCGCTCGAACGCCTTTGGCAAGTGCGTCTCGAAGCTCGCCCAGCAGAACGAGCAGAACCGCTCCAACGCTGCAGTGCAGTGTAGAGCGGAGCGTTCCGCTGACCCGGCGGCCTTCGCGGCGAAGTACGGCACCAAGCACGGCAAGTCGAACGCCTTCGGCAACTGCGTGTCGGCGAAAGCGAAGGCGGCTGCAGCTCAGCAGCAGCAGGCCACGATCAATGCGGCCAAGGCCTGCGCGGCCGAGCGGAAGGCGGATCCGGCAGCCTTCAAGGCGAAGTACGGCACGAATGCCAACAAGGCGAACGCCTTCGGCAAATGCGTGTCGAGCAAGGTGAAGAAGTCCAGCAAATAGCGGGATTGAGTCGGGCTCGAGCGCTTCGAAGGTAGGCCGCTCGGGCCTGACCTCGCTTTGACCCCCGCCGACGCGGGCCTTTCTGCCTTTAGACGACCAAAAAGCGAATCGCTCCTCAGGGGGATGCCCTCGGCGGCCGCTTCCGCCGATGATCCGCACAAGTAGACAAGGGCGATGCGGCCGCGCCGAACTTTCGGAGGGATTCCACTGGTCGGATCACCGTCTCAACGCATGGACACGCTGACAGGAACCCTCCCTGATTCACGAAGGGAGGTGACCACCGTGCTGAAGCTTTTCGCTTTTACGCAGGTGTGGGCGGCTGAGGCCGTCGGCACGCTGCGCCGTCGCGAGGAGGGCCAGACGATGGCCGAGTACGGTGTCGTTCTCGCCGTGATCACGCTTGCCGTGATCGGTGCGATTACGCTGCTGTCCGACCGCGTCCGCACGGCGCTCACGAACGTCGCCGGCATTCTTCCAGGCTAATGATCAAGGAGCTCCTCGACGGTCTGACGACCCGGGAGCAACGGCTTCTGGGCTGGAGCGCGGCAGCAGCTGCGGCCGCGCTCTGGCTCTCCGTTGCCTGGGCAGAGCCCATGGTCCTGCTGTTCGTGCCGCTCGCGGGTCTCGTATTCGTCTACGTCGTCAAACGGCACCGCGTCAACGGCATCACTCCGCTGAACGACGATCCTGAGGACTGGATCTAGCCAAGCAGCGCCGCAACCTTCTCGAGGTCGCGAACGAACTCCCCGTATTCGGCTTCACGGTCGTCGGCCCGCAGGATCGACGACGGATGGACCGTCGCAACCACGTACTCGGCAAGCGGTGATTCGACCAGCTCTCCGCGGCTGCGCGAGACCCTGAACTGGCGGCCGAGCAGCGCCTGCGCCGCCGTCGCGCCGAGGCAAACGAGCACCTGCGGCTCGAACACGGCCAGCTCGGCGTCGAGCCACGGCCGGCAGGCGGCGATCTCGGACCAGTTCGGCTTCTGGTGGATGCGGCGCTTGCCGCGCGCCTGCCATTTGAAGTGCTTGACGACGTTCGTCACGTACACCTTCGTCCTGTCGATCCCCGCATCCTCCAGCCCGCGATCAAGGAGCTTCCCGGCGGGGCCGACGAACGGCCGCCCGGTCAGATCCTCCTGATCGCCGGGCTGCTCGCCGACGAAGACGACGTCGGCAGCGCGGCCGCCCTCGCCGAAGACGGTCTGGGTGCCGTGTTCCCACAGCGGGCACGCGCGGCAGCCGGCGGCGGCCTCGCGGAGCTTCTCGAGCGTCGGATACTCGGGGATGAGCACGGCCGCAGAACCGGCTTCCGGTGTCCCTGGCACGAATTGGGTCTACCCGGTTGCGCGGCTACCATTCCGGCCGCGGTGCCGTGGCCGAGAGGTTAGGCAGAGGCCTGCAAAGCCTCGTACGGCGGTTCGAATCCGCCCGGCACCTTCCTCGGCCCGTGGACAGCGCGGGCGAAGAGCGGTAACACTTCCCCTCCTCAACAAGGAGGGGGAGAGATGAAGCGTGTACTTGTTCCCGCGGCCGCGGCGGCCGCAGCCGTGCTCGTCTTCGCGGTGGTGAACGCAAGCGCGGGCCACGGGAAAGGGCTGCACGACAAGCCCGGCCACGAAGGCCACGGAGGTCGCACGATTCACGTCGTCGAGCATGCGACCACCGACGCCGTGACCAACGGCACGGCCGGCGACTCGGCCGGCAACATCCTCACGTTCGCGAACGACGTCTTCGACAGCGCAGACGCGACGAAGGTCGGCAGCGACCAGGGATCCTGCGTCCGCACCGTGGTCGGCAAAGCGTGGGAATGCATGTGGACGACGTTCCTGCCGGCCGGGCAGATCACCGTCGAGGGGCCGTTCTACGACGCGGGCGACAGCACGGTCGCGATCACCGGCGGAACCGGCGCATACCGGAACGCGCGCGGCTCGATGGAGCTCAAGTACCGGAACCCGGCGGGCACGGAGTTCGACTTCGTCTTCCATCTGATCGGCTGAAGGCTCGACGGGTCGGTGGCGGGCTCGGCGGAGGTCGCGTCGAGCCCGCCACCTGATTCAAGGATCAGGTAACAGCCGACCGGCTCTCTATCTTTGCCTGCTTCTCAGGCCCGGACGGGTCCCGGTGTCCATGAAGAGGGTCTTCCACATCATCGGTGTGCTCGCCGCTGTGGCGGCGGTCTTGCTCCCCGCCGGGAGCGCCTTCCGGCGCGAACGGGCTGCCGCCGGCGCCGCCGGTCCGCGCGGTGTCGCGGCCGGGAGTTGCACCCCGGGGAGGACCTGGGGCATCTCACGTCCGGGGCTTGCCGCCGAGGTCGTCGCGGTCGTGAACGCTCACCGGCGGGCGCTCGGACTCCAGTCCCTTCGCGTCGTCCCAACCCTGAGTCGCGCTGCCCGCTGGAAGGCGCTCCACATGGCGCACTACATCTACATGTCGCACGACGACCCAGCAC
>JBARRS010000164.1:0-4869 GCA_049644345.1 Gaiellaceae bacterium | reverse complement strand
CCGAGGAGGTGGAGGAGCAGTCCGAGTGGCAGCGAGCCGAGCCGCGAGCGGAAGAGCGCGCCACCGGCAGCACCAGTCGCAACGTGGAGGGAGACGATCAGGCTGCGAGCTTAGCCTCGCGGTGTCGCCCTTCGGCTCTACTGCCGGCTACGCCACGACTTCTCGGGAAACGGCGAGCTCGAAGCGGTGCGCGATCACGTTGTCGATGATGCCGTACTCTTTCGCTTCCGCTGCGGTCATGAAGTAGTCGCGTTCCATGTCCTTGGAGACCTTCTCGAGCGGCTGGCCGGTGTGTTGGGCGATGATCTCTTCCATGCGCCGCTTGAGCGCGATCGCCTCGCGGGCATGGATCTCGATGTCGCTTGCCTGCCCCTCGAAGCCGCCCCAGAGCTGGTGGACGAGGATCTTCGCGTTCGGGAGCGCCATCCGCTTGCCACTCGTGCCGGCGGCAAGCAGCAGCGCCCCCAGCGACATCGCGATCCCGACGCAGGTGGTCGCGATCTGGGGCTTGACGAACTGGAGCGTGTCGTAGATGGCGAGGCCGGCGTAGACGGAGCCGCCGGGGCAGTTGATGTAAAGCGAGATCTCCTTGTCGGGGTCCTCGGACTCGAGGTGCAGGAGCTCGGCCACGACGAGATTCGCGATTTGGTCGTCGATCGGTGTGCCGAGGAAGATGATCCGCTCGCTGAGCAGCCTCGAGTAGATGTCGAAGGTGCGCTCCCCGTGCACGGTCTGCTCGACCACCATCGGAATCAGCGGGCTCATCGAGGCTCCCTCCTGCAGTTGCAGTGATGGCGACGCCGGGCGATCTGGCGAGTCACTGGCTCACGGGGCTTGTTCAGCTGCGGTTAGTCTTCGCTAAAGCGCAGGAAACGCATTGTCTACACATCCAGGGGGAGATGGAGGACAGCGAAGCACGGGGCGATCAAGGGCTTCAGTCAAGTGCGGACCACCAGCGCGTCCTGTGGAGGATCGACCAGTTCGAACAGCTTGGCTTCAGCGAGGCCGAAGCATCTGACCTGGCCAAATCGGACGCAGACCTCGGGCAGGCGCGCCATTTGCTCGCGACCGGCTGCTCCTCGACTCTCGCGCTCCAGATCCTGCTCTAGCCACGTCCGCGCCTTGCAAAGGCCGTCGAGGAAGGAAAGCCGCAAGAGCTTGCGCTGCAGGAAAGCCCCGAGGGGCTTCGCGCTGCTGATTGAGAAGAGCTAGTCGAGCGAATCGAGCAGCTTCTGCGCATCCTGTACAGGTCTAGAGGCAAGCAGGGTTAGTCGTCGGAGGAGAGCTAGCGAGCTGCTCGCGGTCGGGTTGTCGTGGTCAGTGATGACGACGGCTCCGTCGGCAAGCCTCCGTGCGTGCCGCAGCGTCCAGAGCTGCGAGGCGCCGGCGGCGCAGTGTCACCGGCAGGGATGAGCGGGTGCAGCCGCCCTGCGTCGAGTGCGGCCGCGCGATCTACGCGCGCGGGAGCACGAAGAAGGCGATCGATGCGTACTGGCAGCCGGCGGCGGCGAGCGTCAACGCGTGGAAGAGCTCGTGGTAACCAAAGACGTGTGGCACTGGGTCCGGCCGCCGGCGCGCGTAGATAACCGCGCCCGCGGTGTAGAGAAGGCCGCCTGAGATGACGAGCAGCAGGCCGAACACCTGCAGCCTGAGCAGTTGCGAGAACGCGACGGCGCCGACCCATCCGAGTGCCACAGCGATCCCGGCCGACAGCCACTTCGGCATCCGCACCCAAAAAAGCTTCAGCACGATCGCGGCGAGCGTGCCGCTCCAAACCACCGACAGCACCGGCACGGCCCAGGCAGTCGACATCACGAGCAATCCGAACGGCGTGTAGGTGCCGGCGATAAGCAAGTAGACGCCGGCGTGGTCGAGGCGCCCAAGCCAGGCGCGGACGGTCGGCTTCCACATCGGCCGGTGATAGAGGGCGCTCGCGCCGAAACAGCTCGCGACACAACCGGAGAAGACGAGCGCGGCAGCGCGCGCCCGGCCGGGCTCAGCTGTCAGGACAACCGCGACGCCGAGCCCGAGCGCGGCGAAGAAGCCAAGCTCGTGAAACACTCCTCGCAGCCTCGGCTTCACCGAGTCGGCAGCCGCCATGATTGCGTGAGTCTAGGCGCCTCCGCATGCACATCAGGTGCTACGTCGGCTGAGGACACAATCAAGGTGAGCGCCCTCACCGACTCCGGGGAAGGAGCAGGCTTGTGCCCATCCCTTGCCGTCCGACCGAACCTCGAACTGTGACGACGCATCTACCCGAACCGCGGCCGGCAACTCGAATACGCACACCCGAAAAACGTCGCGTTGAGAAAGGGCTAGTCGAGCGAATCGAGCAGCTTCTGTGCATCCTTGATCCGCTGCGCGACGTCTGCCCGCCGTTCGTCCTCAGCGCGTTGCTCGACGCGGCGGCGGGGAGCTAGCAGTTCACCGTAAGACTGGTTTGTGGCGGCAACGCGCTCCTTGATCGCTGACCACGCCCGTTGGAGATCTTCGTCGGGAGCCTCGAAGTGCAACTTCCCGTACTCAAGACGCGGCTCCTCAAGGTCGGCTGGGAAGTCACGGTAACCGCGGAATAGTCCGAGCCATTCGTTATCCGGCCAAGCCAAGCCCTCCGCTTCAATGTCCACCTCGACCTCAAGAACGTCGCCCTCAATAACGTCCTTCACCACTCGTTTCCCAAGCTTGACCTCCACGCTCTCGATCCTACTGCGGGTCGGCAGGTGAAGAATCTCTCTCGTAACCGCCGCGAGCACGACCGCTCGCGTCGACCTCCGAGAACCTGAAGGCGTCCGAAGGACCCGCGCTGGAGAGGCTCATGAGCTGCGGGGTTGGGAGGTACCCGGAGGTCGGCCTCGGGTTCGAGGTCGCGTTCAAGGTCAGCTTCGGGTCAGCCCTCGCGCAGGACGAGCAGCGCAGCGGCGACGAGGGCGGCATGCTGGCGCTCACTCAGGGGTTCGCCAGCCTCCGCGCATCGGGAGACGGCGTCTTCGATCAGCTCCGCGAGCTGCTCTGCGAACCTGAGCATCAGCAGTCGGATCGCCGCGACCTTGCGGCGGCGGCCACTCCGCCTAGGCGGGCACTTGCTCCGCCTCGCGCGCCTGCGCCGTGCCAACCGCAGCGATCTGCACGGGAGCGAGGTCTGCCAGTTCCGTCTCCAGCTGCTTCAGCGCCTGCACCTGCAGCTGGCACACCCGCTCGCTGGTGAGCCCAAGCCCGCGCCCGACCGTCTCGAGCGACTGCGGCTCGCCCTGAAGGCCGAAGCGACGCTCGACGATCAGCCGCTCCCGTTTCGGCAGCCTTTCGAGCCTGCACCGCACCGTCTGCCGGAGAAGCGACCGCTCTGCCTCCTCGACGGGGTCAGCGGCAGCCGGATCGACAAGGAAGTCGGCGAGCTCGGTGTCGCCGTCCGGACCGACTGCCTGGTTGAGCGAGACCGAAGCCTCGGCGCAGCCAAGCGCTTGGCGGACGTGTTCGAGCGGCAGACCGGTCGCCTCGGCGAGCTCCTCCAGGCTCGGCTCGCGGCCGAGTGCGGGCGCGAGCGTTCGGGTGGCGCGAGCGAGCTTGTGCCGGCGCTCGCCGATGTGCGTGGGAATGCGGATCGTCTTCGCCTGGTCTGCGATCGCGCGCGAGACCGCCTGCCGGATCCACCAGTGGGCGTAGGTCGAGAACTTGCAGCCCCGCCGCCAGTCGAACTTCTCGACCGCGCGGTTCAAGCCGAGCGTGCCCTCCTGGATCAGGTCGAGGAAGGGAACGCCGAGGCCGCGATAGCGCCCGGCGATCGAGACGACGAGGCGCAGGTTCGCGTTGATCATCTGCTTCTTGGCAGCGAGGTCGCCACGCTCGACCCGCTTGGCAAGTGCCACCTCCTCGGCGGCGCTCAGCAGCCGGTGGCGGCCGATCTCGGCGAGGAAGAGCTTGGCCCCGCTTTCCTTCAGGGCGGAGGCGACCTCCTTGTTCGGCGTCATTTTTCGAGCGATGCTCCGGCTTGACCCGGGCGAAGGTAGCGGATCGGCTCCTCGGCCGTTGGCGAGGAAACCCGGTGGAGGCGACGTCGCTGGCTTCGGGTGCCCACGGGAAGGGCAAGCTCGTCGAGCAGCTGGGAGAAGGGCCGCCACTCAACATGCTCCCAGCGTGCCTCGCTACACATCGGGCAGCCCGGAGCTCGCCCGTAAACGACGATCCCGTAGCCGCAGGCAACGCAGCGGTACTCGGCCCGCTTGCCCTTCCTGTCTCCCCCAGCCGCGACCATACCTCCGTCGAACTCAGAGTCCTCGAACCCAGAGTCCTCGGCCTCGCGCACCAGGGCGACCAGCTCCGGATCGTCCTCGCGCAGCTCCACGGTCAGCATCTGATTGCCGTCGATCAGGGCAACGGGTGCAGGTGCCGACTCAGATGTCAGCGGAATCGCCACTGTCACTCTTTCCCCGGGCCTTCGCCCGACCGAGTTGCCGGCGGTTCCGCGCTAGGCTCGGAGCGTGACTGCGGAGCGGGTCGACTTCCGGCTAGTCGCGGAACCGCCTTCGAAAGACTCGCCCTAACCCGGCGGGTCTTTCATTCCTTCCGAACGAGTCGGTACCTAGCTCCCTCCATAGGCATCACCTCCTACCGCTCTTCGACTTCGCCGACGGCCTCTTCGCCGACGGCGAACGTCTCCTCGGTCCTCCGTTCTCGGCCGTCCAGGCGGAGATGTTGCGGACGATCTCGAATGCCTCTTCCGGGGTCTGGACAGACCCGAGGATGGCCTGCTCAACCCAGAGCAGCGAGAGAGCCAACTGATCCTGGGAGAACTCAAGTACTTTCTTGCGCCGCTCGTGCCCAAGCTGACGCCAGGCCTGCAGCAGCTGGCGCAGCTCCGGATCGTCAGGCGTG
>JBARRS010000163.1:0-13024 GCA_049644345.1 Gaiellaceae bacterium | reverse complement strand
GCCCAGACCCTCGCGGTCGGGCCCGCGGCCACGGCCGCCCTCGCGACTCGCGCCGAGGCCCTCTGTAGCGCCGCCGCGCCGGCGCGCCTGATCCTGGTCGCCGAGCCGCGTGTCGCGTTCGCCGATGCCGACGAAGCCCTCCGGCATCAGCTCGCCCTTGTTGATCCAGACCTTGACGCCGATCCGGCCGAAGGTGGTCTTCGCCTCGGCGGTGCCGTAGTCGATGTCCGCGCGAATGGTGTGGAGCGGGACGCGGCCCTCGGAGTAGCTCTCCGAGCGGCTCATCTCGCCGCCGCCGAGCCGCCCGCCGCAGACGATCTTGACGCCCTTGGCGCCGGAGCGCATCGCCGATGCCAGCGAGCGCTTCATCGCGCGCCGGAAGCTGACGCGGTTCTCGAGCTGCTCCGCGATCGACTGCGCCACGAGCTTCGCGTCCAGCTCGGGGCGCTTGATCTCGTTGATGTTGATGTGGACGGCCTTGTTCGTCATTCCGTGAATGTCCTTGCGGAGCGCGTCGACCTCGACGCCGGACTTGCCGATCACGATCCCGGGCCGGGCGGTGTAGATGTCGATGGTGATCCGCTGCTTGTCCTTTCGGATCAGGATGTCCGATAGGCCCGCGTGCCCGAGCTTCGTGTTGATGTGGTCGCGGATCCGGATGTCCTCGAGCAGGTACTCGGGGAACTCCTTCGGAGTCGTGTGCCAGTTCGACTTCCAGTCGTGGATGACGCCGACGCGCAGGCCGCCGGGATGAACCTTCTGACCCATCTACTCGCTCGCCTCCTCGGTCTTCTTGGTGGGCGTCCGCTTCGGCTTCTCCGCCGCCGGCTTCTTCGAGGCCGCAGGCTTGCGGGCGCTCGCCTTCGGCTTCGCCTGCTCCTCCTCCACGGGAGCGGGCGGAGGAGGCGGGGGCGGCGGCGGCGGCGCGGCCCGCACCGGCTCGGCGCCGGGAGCGAGCTTGATCGTGATGTGGCAGGTCGGCTTACGGATCCGGTTGACACGACCGCGCGCTCGAGGGCGCCAGCGCTTCATGGTCGGCCCCTGGTCGACGTACGCGGCCGAGACGACGAGCGAGTCGCCGGCAAGGCCGTGGTTCGCCTCCGCGTTGGCGACGGCCGAGGAGAGCACCTTCTCGATCTCACGCGCGGCGGCGCGCTGCGTGAACGCGAGCACCGTCCGTGCCTCGGGCACGCTGCGGCCCCGGATGTGCTCCGTGACGAGACGCGCCTTCCTCGGCGACATCCGCACCCACTTGGCGACGGCGCGGACCTCCTGTGTCTCGGTCGCGGCCATCAGGTGGCCCTCTTCACCGCAGCCTGGCGGTCGCCGGAATGGCCGCGGAAGGTTCGCGTGGGGGCGAACTCGCCCAGCTTGTGGCCGACCATCTGCTCGGTGACGAACACGGGCACGTGCTTGCGGCCGTCGTGGACCGCGATCGTGTGCCCGACCATCTCCGGGAAGATCGTCGACGAACGCGACCAGGTGCGCACCATCTGCTTGTTGCCGGACTCGTTCATCGCGTTGATGCGGCCGATCAGCCGCGCCTCGACGAAGGGCCCCTTTTTGCTCGACCTACTCATCTCTTTTCCTTGCCGCGGCGGCGACCGCGGACGATCAGCTTGTCGGACTCCTTGTGCTTGCGGCGTGTGCGCTTGCCGAGCGTCGGCACGCCCCAGGGTGTCACCGGGTGGCGGCCGCCCTTCGACTTGCCCTCGCCGCCCCCGTGCGGGTGGTCTACCGGGTTCATCGCCGAGCCCCGTACCGTCGGACGCTTGCCGCGCCAGCGGCTCCGCCCTGCCTTGCCGCCGGTCACGTTCTCGTGGTCGACGTTCCCGACCTGCCCGATGGTAGCGCGGCACGCGAGCGCCACACGGCGCAGCTCCGACGACGGCAGCCGCAGCACGGCGTAGCCCTCGTCCTTGGCGACGAGCTGGACGCCGGAGCCGGCGCTCCGCGCCATCTTCCCGCCCTGGCCGGGCTTCAACTCGACGTTGTGGACGACCGTGCCGGTCGGGATGTTCTCGAGCGGCAGCGCGTTGCCGGGCTTGATGTCGGCCCGCGGACCAGACTCGACGGTCGCGCCCACCCGCAGCCGCGCCGGTGCGAGGATGTACGCCTTGGCGCCGTCCGAGTAGTGGAGCAGGGCGATCCGCGCCGAGCGGTTCGGGTCGTACTCGATCGCCGCGACCTTGCCCGGGACGCCGTCCTTGACGCGCTTGAAGTCGATCTGGCGGTAGCGGCGTTTGTGGCCGCCGCCCTGGTGACGGGTCGTGATCCGGCCGCGGTTGTTGCGACCGCCCTTCTTCGTCACCTGCCCGAGCAGGCTCTTTTCCGGCTTGTCCTTCGTGATCTCCTCGAAGGTCGGGACGGACATGAAGCGCCGTCCCGGAGACGTCGGCTTGTATCTCCGAATGGGGCTCATGCCTGAGCGCCCTCGAAGATCTCGATCGACTCGCCGCGGCGGAGCTGCACGATCGCCTTCTTCCAGCCGGGACGCTGCCCGCGGCGGCCTCCGAGGCCTCGCCGCTTCGGCTTCGCCCGCACGTGGACGATGTTCACGCCTTCGACATGGACGTTGAAGAGCTCCTCGACGGCCTGCCGGACCTGGGTCTTGTGGGCGTTCTGGTGCACGCGGAACGAGTACTTGCCTTGCTCGATCAGCTCGTAGCTCTTCTCCGAGACGACCGGGGCGAGCAGGATCTGGTTGGGATGCAGACTCATTGAGCCCTCCGCTGGACCAGCTCGATCGAGGCTTGGGTCACAAGGACGGACCTGGCCCAGACGACCGCGGCGACCTCGAGGTCGGCCGGGGTGACGACCCGAACGCGGTCGAGATTGCGGAACGACTTCGTGATCGCCTCCTCCTCCTCGGTCGCGACGACGACGAGTGGGAGGTCCTTCCCCCAGGCCTCGGCGAGGGCAGCCGCCCGCTTGGCGGACGGCTCGTCGAAGGCACCGCCGTCGACAAGGGCGACCGTGCCCGCCTTCGCATGCGCGCTGAGCGCGGCTCGCAGAGCCGCCTTGCGCTCCTTCCGGTTCACCTTGACCTCGAAGCTGCGGGTGGCAGGCGGGAAGGCGAGGCCACCTCCGACCCAGTGCGGCGCGCGGGTCGTGCCCGCCCGGGCCCGGCCGGTGCCCTTCTGCCGCCACGGCTTCGAGCGGCCGCCGGCGACGAGGCTGCGGTTCTTGCCTGCGCGAGTGCCGGCGCGCTGAGCATTCAGCTCGGCGCGAACCGCCTGGTGAACGAGATGGGGCTTCACCTCGGCAGCGAAGACCGCCTCCTCGAGCGCAACCTCCTTGCCGGCCTTGCCGGCGCCGTCCAGCAGCGGAGCCTTAGGCGCTGCCACGCTTCTCCTCACGGACCTCGACGATCGCGTTCTTCGGCCCCGGGACTGCGCCTTTGACGAGCAGCAGGTTCTGCTCCGGCTCCACCGCGTGGACGGTGAGGCCCACCTGCGTCACCTTGTTGGCGCCCATGCGGCCGGCCATCCGGATCCCCTTGAAGACCCGCGACGGCGTCGCCGACGCGCCGATCGAGCCAGGCTTGCGGATGTTGTGCGAGCCATGGCTCTTCGGGCCGCGGCTGAAATTGTGCCGCTTGATCGTGCCCGCGAAGCCCTTCCCGATCGAGATCCCGGACACCTTCACCTGCTCGCCCGGCTCGAACGCCTCGACCGTGACCGACTCTCCGACGACGAGCTCGCTCGCACCGCGGAACTCGACGAGGCGCCGATGCGGCGCGGCCTTTGCCTTCCCGAGGTGGCCGAGCTCACCCTTCGAGACCTTCCGCTCGGGGACGGCGTCGAACGCCAGCTGCACGGCCTCGTAACCGTCGGTGTCGTTCGTCTTCACCTGGACCACGGGGCAGGGACCGGCCTGGATCACGGTCACCGGCGTCACCTCCCCCGTCTCCTCGTCGAAGACCTGGGTCATGCCGAGCTTGCGACCGATGATGCCCTTCATCAAAGCTTGATCTCGATGTCGACGCCGGCCGGCAGGTCGAGCCGCATCAGCGAGTCGACCGTCTTCGGAGTCGGCGAATGGATGTCGATCAGCCTCTTGTGGGTCCGAATCTCGAAGCTCTCCCGCGAGTCCTTGTCCTTGAACGGCGAACGGATCACCGTGTAGACGTTCTTCTCCGTCGGGAGCGGCACGGGACCGGTGATGGTCGCGCCGGTGCGCTGCGCCGTCTCGACGATCGACGCGGCAGAACGGTCGAGCGACTGATGGTCGTAGCCCTTCAGTCGGATTCGGATCTTTTGCTGCGGCACCGGCGCTCCTACTTCTGGATCTCGGTGACCACGCCCGCGCCGACCGTGCGCCCGCCCTCGCGGATCGCGAAGCGGAGACCCTGGTCCATTGCGATCGGCTGGATCAGCTCGATGTCCATGTTCGTGTTGTCCCCCGGCATGACCATCTCCTGGCCCTCCGGAAGCTTGATCGAGCCGGTCACGTCCGTCGTGCGGAAGTAGAACTGCGGCCGGTAGCCGTTGAAGAACGGCGTATGGCGGCCGCCTTCGTCCTTCGACAGGACGTAGACCTCGGCCTTGAACTGCGTGTGCGGCGTGATCGACCCCGGCTTGGCCAGCACCTGGCCGCGCTCGACTTCCTCACGCTTCGTGCCTCGCAGGAGGACGCCCGCGTTGTCGCCCGCCTGGGCGAAGTCGAGCGTCTTGTTGAACATCTCGAGCCCGGTGACGACCGTCTTCGCGGTCTCCGGGTGAATGCCGACGATCTCGACCTCCTCGCCGGAGTTGATCTGACCCTGCTCGATCCGGCCCGTGACGACCGTACCGCGGCCGGTGATGGTGAAGACGTCCTCGATCGGCATCAGGAACGGCTTGTCAGTGTCGCGCTGCGGCTCCGGGATGTAGGAGTCGACGTGCTCCATCAGCTCGAGGATCTTCGGAACCCACTCCGGGTCGCCCTCCAGCGCCTTCAGCGCCGAGACCTGGACGATCGGGATCTCGTCACCGGGGAACTCGTAGTTCGAGAGGAGCTCGCGGACTTCCATCTCGACGAGCTCCAGCAACTCGGGGTCGTCGACCATGTCCGCCTTGTTGAGCGCGACGACCATCGCCGGCACCTCGACCTGGCGCGCGAGCAGGATGTGCTCACGCGTCTGCGGCATCGGGCCGTCGGCGGCCGAGACCACGAGGATCGCGCCGTCCATCTGGGCGGCGCCCGTGATCATGTTCTTGATGTAGTCGGCGTGCCCCGGGCAGTCGACGTGCGCGTAGTGACGGTTGGCCGTCTCGTACTCGACGTGCGAGGTGTTGATCGTGATCCCGCGCTGCTTCTCTTCGGGCGCGTTGTCGATCGACTCGAAGGAGCGGACCTGCGTCGCCCCCTCGCCCTGCTCCGCGAGCACCTTCGTGATCGCGGCTGTGAGGGTCGTCTTGCCATGGTCGATGTGACCGATCGTGCCGACGTTGACGTGCGGCTTGTTGCGCTCGAACTTCTGCTTCCCCATCAAGTACCTCCCGAATTGCCAGTTGTGGATCCCATGAGCGCTAGCTTGACGAGTCGACGAGCTCGCTTGCGATCGACTGAGGGACTTCCTCGTAGCGATCGAACTGCATGGTGAAGGTGGCCCGCCCCTGCGTCGTCGAGCGCAGGTCGGTGGCGTAGCCGAACATTGTGGCGAGTGGGACGTGGGCCCGGATCGCCTGCGCGTTGCCGCGCGGCTCGAGCCCCTCGACGCGCCCGCGCCGCGCGTTCAGGTCGCCCATCACGTCGCCGAGGTACTCCTCCGGGGTCACGACCTCGACGGCCATCACCGGCTCGAGCAGCTTCGGCTTCGCCCGCTGCATCGCGTTCTTGAAGGCCATCGAGCCGGCGACCTTGAACGCCATCTCGCTCGAGTCGACCTCGTGATACGAGCCGTCGATGAGCTCGATGCGGATGTCGACCACCGGATAGCCGGCGATCACGCCCGACTCCATCGCCTCCTGGATTCCCAGGTCGACCGCGGGAATGAACTCGCGCGGAATCTTGCCGCCGACGATCTTGTCGACGAACTCGTATCCGTCCCCGGGGTCCATCGGCTCGAGGTTGATCACCGCGTGGCCGTACTGGCCGCGGCCGCCGGTCTGGCGGACGAAGCGGCCCTCGACCTTCTCGACCGGCCTCGAGGCAGTCTCGCGATAGGCGACCTGCGGCCGGCCGACGTTCGCGTCGACCCTGAACTCGCGCGTGAGGCGGTCGACGATGATCTCGAGGTGGAGCTCGCCCATCCCGGAGATCAGCGTCTGCCCCGTCTCCTCGTCAGTCCGCACGCGGAACGTCGGATCCTCTTCTGCTAGCCGCTGGAGCGCCTCGGACAGCTTGTCCTGGTCGCCCTTCGTCTTCGGCTCGATCGCGACCGAGATCACCGGGTCGGGAAAGACCATCGACTCGAGCCGGATCGGCGCCGTCTCGATCGCGAGCGTGTCGCCTGTCGTCGTGTTCTTGAGCCCGACGACGGCGGCGATCTCTCCTGCGTAGAGCTCGTCGCGCTCCTCGCGGTGGTTCGCATGCATCTGGAGGACGCGGCCGATCCGCTCCGTCTTGCCCGTGGTCGTGTTCAGCACGCGGTCGCCCTGCTTGACCATCCCGGAATAGACGCGGAGGTAGGTCAGCTTGCCGACGTACGGGTCGGTCATGACCTTGAACGCAAGCGCGGAGAACGGCTCGTCCGTCGCAGGTCGGCGCGAGAGCTCGTGCTCGGTACGCGGATCGAGGCCGTGAACGGGCGGGACGTCGAGGGGACTCGGCAGGTAGTCGACGACCGCATCGAGCAGAGGCTGCACGCCCTTGTTCTTGAACGCCGAGCCGCAGAGGACGGGCGTGACGGAGGTGTCGAGCGTCGCGGCCCGCAGGGCGCGCTTCAGCATCTCGGGCGTCACGGCATCCTCGTTCGTCAGGTACGTCTCCAGCAGCTCCTCGTCGTGGTCGGCGACCGCGTCGATCAGCTGGTGGTGGTACTCGTGCGCCTGCTCGGCGAGCTCGGCCGGGATCTCCTCGACCTCGAACTGTGTCCCCAGCTCGTCCTGCCAGGTGATCGCGCGCATCTCGACGAGGTCGACGACGCCGCGGAAGTGCTCCTCCTGGCCGACAGGTAGCTGGATCGGCACGGGGTTCGCGCCGAGGCGGTCGACCATCGACTGAACCGAGCCGAAGAAGTCGGCGCCGGTGCGATCCATCTTGTTGATGAACGCGATCCGCGGGACGCGGTAGCGATCGGCTTGCCGCCAGACCGTCTCGGACTGCGGCTCCACGCCGGCAACGGCGTCGAAGACGGCGATCGCGCCGTCGAGCACGCGCAGACTGCGCTCGACCTCGACGGTAAAGTCCACGTGCCCGGGCGTATCGATAATGTTCACGCGAACGTCCCGCCAGAACGCCGTCGTCGCGGCGGACGTGATCGTGATCCCGCGCTCCTGCTCCTGGGCCATCCAGTCCATGACCGCGGCGCCCTCGTGCACCTCGCCCATCTTGTGGGTCCGCCCGGTGTAGTAGAGGATCCGCTCCGTCGTCGTGGTCTTGCCCGCGTCGATGTGCGCCATGATCCCGATGTTGCGGACGCGGTCGAGCGCGACGCTACGTGCCTTGGTTTCCACGGCAGACATCTCAGATCACCATCTGTAATGCGCGAAGGCCTTGTTGGCCTGCGCCATCCGGTAGAGGTCGTCCTTGCGCTTGAAGGCGCCGCCCTGCTGGTTCAACGCGTCGAGGATCTCGTTGGCGAGCTTCTCCTCCATGTGCTTCTCGCGGCGGTCGCGCGCGAAGCCGACGAGCCAGCGGACCGCGAGCGTGCGCGCACGGCGCTGAGGCACCTCGACCGGCACCTGGTAGTTGGCGCCGCCAACGCGGCGCGAGCGGACTTCGAGCACAGGCGTGACCGTCTTCACGGCCTGCTCGAGCACCTCGAGCGGCGGCTTGCCCGTGCGCTCGCCGACCTGGTCCAGCGCCTTGTAGACGATCGCCTCCGCGATCGACTTCTTCCCATCCGTCATCACCTTGTTGATCATCTGGGTGACCAGTGGAGAGTTGTAGACAGGATCCGCCTCGAGCGGCCGGGGCTGAATCGCGGCGCGGCGGGGCATCAGCTACCCCGCTTCGCGCCGTAGCGTGACCGAGCCTGCCGGCGGTCGGAGACGCCGGAGGCATCGAGGGCCGCCCGGATCACCTTGTAGCGGACACCCGGCAAGTCCTTGACGCGGCCGCCGCGGACGAGCACGACCGAGTGCTCCTGGAGGTTATGGCCCTCGCCGGGGATGTACGTCGTCACTTCCATACCGTTCGTCAGCCGGACGCGCGCGACCTTCCGCAGCGCCGAGTTCGGCTTCTTCGGCGTCACGGTGAAGACGCGCGTGCAGACGCCGCGCTTCTGCGGGGCTCCGCGGAGCGCAGGGGTCTTCGTCTTCGACTTCGGGGCCGTGCGGCCCTTCCGGACAAGCTGGTTGACGGTTGGCATGAAACTCCTAAAAGGTTTCCGACACAACAAAGGCTGGCCGGGGGCTGGAACCCCCGCCAACCGGATGACGATGGTAGCAAAGGGACACCGAAGGGGCGCGCGTCCAGCGGGGTCTGGGCGATTTTACTCGTTTGAAATGATACCTATCCGAGCGAACCGTGATTACAGTGAGACTCCGGGAGGAGCTTTGCTGCGGCAAGACCCGGGGGAGTCTCGAAAATCGGGGGGTTGGTGGAGTTGAATACCGACACGGTCGTGCTGCTCGCCGTCGCTGCGGCTCTGGCGGCGGTGCTCCTCGTGCTGCTCGTGATGTGGCTGCTTAGGCCCCGCGACCACACCGAGGTGGCGGCGCTCGTCGCTGACATGAACGTACGCATGGAGTCGATGGTGCGGGACCTCGCCGAGGCGCTCGAGCGGGCCCAGGAAGAGGGACGGCGCAACCGCTTCCTCGGCGAGCTCGCCGGCACGATCGACCTCGACGAGGTGTTGACGCGCACACTCGATGCGGCGGGCGCGATCGCCGGAGTCGACGCCGCGCTCGTGCGAATCGAGGAGGACCAGCCGATCATCGCAACGCTCGGGCTCTCGAGCGACGAGGCGCAGCGCCAGGCCGTCGCCGGACCGCCGGGCGGCGGCGAGGCTCGCTCGATCTCTCTCGTCTACCAGTATCCGCCCGAGATCGCCGAGGGCGACGGCGAGCTCATCCACTCCGGTCTCGCCGTGCCCGTACCGGGCGAGGCGGGCTCGATCGGCTTCCTGGTCGTCTTCTCCCGCTCACGTTCGCACGTCTGGGGCGACGAAGCCGTGAGCGAGCTCGAGGAGCTCTCGCTGCGCGCAGGGCCGGCGATCGAGAACGCTCGGCGCTTCCGGGAGGCACGTCAGCTCGCCGACCTCGACGCCCTCACCAACCTGCACAACCGCCGCTACTTCCACGAGACGCTTGCACGCGAGGTCGCCCGCGCGCACCGGTACGACCGCAGGCTCGCTCTGATCGTCTTCGACCTCGACGACTTCAAGGCGATCAACGACCGCATCGGCCACCTCTCGGGCGACGGCGTCCTCGCGGAGGCCGCGGAGCGGATTCGCGACGTCGTCCGTTCTGCAGACTTCGCCTGCCGGGTGGGCGGCGACGAGTTCGCCGTCATCCTTCCCGAGTCGACGCTCAACGACGCCGACCAGCTCTACAGGCGGCTCCAGGGAGCGATCTCCTCACGGCCGCTTGGCCAGGCGGGCCGGCTCTCGCTCTCGGCCGGAATTGCGGAGCTGCGCCAGGGCGACGACACGACGTCGTTCTTCGAGCGCGCCGACGAGGCGCTCTACCGGGCGAAGGAGCGCGGCAAGGCCCAGGTGGTCGCGTCTGAAGGAACGGGTTAGCGAATGGCGCTCGTGCCGGCGGCGCCCTCGTCCAGAACCAGGAAGGGCAGATAGTCCGTCAGCGGGACGACGTCCACCGCCGGTAGCTGATCGCGCCAGCAGACCGTCTGATCGAGGAGCCCGCTCTCATGCGCCAGCAACCAGGCCTCGTATGCGTCGCCACGGGCGAGCGCCACGAGCGCAGCGCGGATCGCGGGGCGCGCGGTCGAGAGCGGCAGCTGACCGAGCGTCATGGGCTGACCGTAGGCCCGGACGGTGTAGTCGCCCAGCATCGTCCGCACGGTCACCTGCTTGCCTGCCGGTAGATCGAAGAGCTGCGGCGGCGCGATCGAGGCGAGAGCGAACCCCCGGCCGCGGCCGCCGAGCCAGGTCGGCGCCGGCGAGGCCTGGACGAATCGCACCTGCGTCGCGGCGTAGGTCGCGTAATAGGACTCGATCGCGGCCTCGGTCGGCGACGCGACGCGAAGGCCCGTCTGGATCCGCGCCCGGCGCAGCTCGTCGCCGATCACGCCGCGCGCGGCGGACAGGGTCGCATGCGCTTGCCGGAGCGCCGCCGCGTAGGCCGCGCGACTGCCGTGGAAGCGCATCGCGATGATCGCCTTCTCGGTATCGAGAATCCGTTGGGGCTTCAGCGGAGCGTAGAGCGCTGCGACGGCGCGGCCGTACGTGGCCGTGAACGAAGCTTGGGCATCGCCGACGACCCGGGAGATCGCAGACGCGGTGTCCCAGCGGACCGGCTGGGCCCCAACCGTGCAGCGAACGCCGCGCCGGAAGATCGGCTGCCCCTCCGTGAGCGAGGCGTCGAAGCCGGAGCCGCCCGCCGTGACGCCGTCACAGAGCTTCGGATCCCGGGCCCACAGCCAGACGCATGCGGCCGCAGGCTTGTCAGGATCGTCTGCCTGCTTGGTCCACACCCCCCAGCCCCAGGACCAGACCGTTCCAAGACGAAGCTCTCGTGCCACCACTCGCGCCGCCAGCGCCTGGAGCTTCACGACCTCGAACCAGGCCTGCGCCGGCTCCAGCTGCTCCCGTCCTCCGAAACCCGGTCCCGTCTGGAAGCCGAGCATGATCCCGAGCCTCGAGGTCGGAATGCCGATCGCGATGAAATCGGCCGCCGCTTTCCGGAACGCCTGCCGTAAGGTGCGACTCGAGACGATCGGCCCCTGCGCGTAGAGCTTGGGTGCCGGGAAGTAGACCTCACGGACGACGTCGGCGACTCGGGCAACCTGCCGCCACCAGTCCGCCGCGTCACCGCCGGTGTACGGCGTGCTCGAGACGAGCAACTCCGGCCGGGCGCCTCGCTGGGCGAGGAGCCGCAGGAAGAGGAGCACGTTCGCGCGGTAGAGCGCGTTGCCCGCGCTCCAGGGCGTCTGCGTGCCCGCGCCGAAGAGCTCGTTCTCGGCGATGATCGGAGTCGAGCAGCCCATCGAGGCGGCGGCATAGTCGTAGAGGCGGTTGGCCCGCGAGATCACGAGCGCGGGGTCGAACGGCTCCGTCGGCGTGCCGACGCGCGTCGGCAGGTGCAGGTCGAAGAAGACCGTGGTGGCGCCGCGAGCCCGCTGCTGCTGGGGGACGACGAAGCTCGAGGACGCGGCGATCACGCCGGGCTGGGCGAACAGCGGCCAGAACGGGACCGCCCCGTCGGCGAAGTCGATCCAGAGCGGCGGCTTGTACGGGAGCGTGCAGGACGCGGCGTCGGCGCGCCGAGGCGCCGCCGCGACCGCGGCCAGCACTGCCAGGAGGACGAGGACGACCCGCTTCATGCTCCAGCCCGCGGTTGTAGCAGGACCGGCGGCGGGCCGTCAGCGATTCGGACTAGTCCCCGTCGAGCGGGGTATCGACCTCCGGCGTCTCCTCCGCTTCCTCTTCACCCTTCGGCGGGTTCTCCTCGCCGAAGTCGGGCGTGCCGCCGAAGTCGATCCCGAGCGCAGCGAGGTCGGGCCCGTCGCCGCCGTCGGAGCCGATCTCCTGGAGCGCCTGGAGCAGCGCCTCGCGCTCGATCGTCTCCTTCGGCACCTTCTCCGACGGGCCGATCTCGATCGTCCGGTACTTCTTGAGACCGGTCGCCGCCGGGATCAGCTTGCCGATGATCACGTTCTCCTTCAGGCCCAGCAGCCGGTCGACCTTGCCCTCGATCGCCGCGTCGGTCAGCACCTTCGTCGTCTCCTGGAAGGAGGCTGCGGAGAGGAACGACTCGGTCGCAAGCGAGGCCTTCGTGATCCCGAGGATCAGGGGCTCGAAGGTCGCCTGCTCCTTCTTCTCCTTCTTCACGCGCGCGTTCTCGTGGTCGAGCACGACCTTGTCCACCAGCTGACCGGGCAGCAGCTCGGTCTCGCCGGCGCTATCGATTCGGACCTTCTTCAGCATCTGCCGGACGATCAGCTCGATGTGCTTGTCGTGGATGTCCACGCCCTGTGACTTGTAGACCTTGCGCACCTCGCCGACGAGGTACAGCTCGGTCGGCGTCGCGCCCTTGAGCCTCAGCAGGTCTGCCGGGTTGAGCGATCCCTCGTGCAGCGGGTCGCCCGGCTCTACGATCTGGCCCTTCTCGACCAGCACACGCGTCCGGCGCGGGAGCTGGTAGGCGACCGGCTCCTCCTCCCCATCGACCCAGATCGAGACCTTCGGGCCGCGCTCGGTGTCTTCGAGCTCGACACGGCCGCCGACCTCGGCGAGCTTCGCCGCGCCCTTCGGATTGCGCGCCTCGAAGATCTCGACCACGCGGGGAAGACCGTGCGTGATGTCGGCGCCGGCGACGCCGCCGGTGTGGAAGGTCCGCATCGTAAGCTGCGTGCCCGGCTCGCCGATCGACTGGGCCGCGATGATCCCGACCGCGTCGCCGATCTCCGCCATCGAGCCGGTGGCGAGGAAGATTCCGTAGCAGCGTCGGCAGACGCCGAACTCGCTGCGGCACTTCAGCACCGAGCGCACCGGCACGACGAAGTCGTCGGCGGCCTCGTCGAGCTCTTCGACGAACTCGCGCAGCACTGCGTTCGTGACCACCGTGCCCTTCTCGGCAAGCACCTTCTTCCCGGGCTTGCCCGAGGCGAGCGGTCGGTGGACGTCGTGCGCGATCACCCGGCTGAGGACGCTCTTGTTCAGGCCCTCAGGGACCTTGAGCGGGATCTCGATGAACTCCTTCGTCTTGCAGTCCTCCTCGCGGATGATCACGTCCTGCGAGACGTCGACGAG
>JBARRS010000162.1:0-21531 GCA_049644345.1 Gaiellaceae bacterium | reverse complement strand
GGTCCGCTGGGCCCTCGGCGTTGGCCGCCGGGCGAGCGAGCGGCGCCAGGAGCAGCGGCGCGTGCCGCCCCTCCTGGCTCTGGAGGAGCGGCTGGCGGGCCGGCTCGTGTTCTCGAAGGTGACGCGGCGGCTTGGCGGCCGCCTTCGGCTCGCGATTTCCGGTGCCGCGCCGCTCGCGCCCGAGATCTGCCGGTTCTTCCACGCACTCGGGATCCTGATCCTGGAGGGCTACGGTCTCACCGAATGCACCTCTGCGGCGGCGGTCAACCGGCCCGACTGGTTCAAGTTCGGCACCGTCGGCCCCGCGCTGCCCGGCATCGAGCTGCTGATCGCAGAGGACGGCGAGATCCTGATGCGTACGCCGACGATCTTCGCCGGTTACTACAAGGACGAGGAAGCGACGCGCGCCATCCTCGACGACGAGGGCTGGCTGCATAGCGGCGACGTCGGCTCGCTCGACGACGACGGCTTCCTCACGATCACCGACCGCAAGAAGGACCTTATCGTCACCGCCGGCGGCAAGAACGTCGCGCCTGCGAACCTCGAGAACACCCTGCAGGCCTCGCCGATCGTTTCACAGGCCCTCGTCGTCGGCGACAGGCGCCCGTACCTCGTCGCTCTGGTCACGCTCGACCCGGACGAGGTGGAGAAGACCGGGGGCGATCCCCGCGAGCTCGTCCAGGAGAAGATCGACGAGCTGAACGCCGACCTCACGCAGTTCGAGCAGATCAGGCGCTTCGCGATCCTCCCGCGGGAGTTCTCGATCGAGGAGAGCGAGGTGACGCCGACGCTGAAGCTACGCCGCCGCGTGATCGAGGATCGTTATGGCGTCGAGATCGAGAAGCTCTACAAACGCCGGGCGCCCACATAGGTGGCCGCGTACCAGCCGCTCATGCTGGAGATCTTCACTACGTCGCCCGTGTGGGGCGCGTGGATGAAGTTGCCGGCACCGACGTAGATTCCGACGTGGCCGAGCCCATCGAAGAAGACGAGGTCGCCCGGCTGGAGATCCGCGCGGGAGACGGGAGAGCCCATCGAGTACTGCCCGTACGAGCTGTGCGGGAGCGAGACGCCGACCTGGGCGAAGACGTACATCGTCAGGCCGGAGCAGTCGAACCCCGACGGCGAGGCGCCGCCCCACCGGTAAGGGATGCCGAGGTACTGCATCGCGATTCCGACGACGCCGCCGTGCGTGGGCGGCGGGGCAGGACCCGCGGCGCCCGGCGAGGTGGGTATGCCTCCTCCCAGCGCCTCGGCTGCCGCCTGCTGCTGCTGGACCTGCAGCCGCTGCTGAAGAGCCGCCCGCAAGGCGGCCTCTTGCTGACGCTCCTGTGCCTGGAGCCGCACGATCTCGCCGCGAATCGACGAGAGCAGCGAACGACGCTCCGCGAGCTGGCTCTGGATCGACGTCTTCGTGGCGGCGCGCTGCGCGACCACCTTCGCCTGGGCGGCATGTGCCTGCTTCAGCTGCCGCTCGTGCTGCTGGACCTGGGTCCGGAAGGCGTACACCTCGCGCAGGATCTTCGTGTCCTGCTCCGAGACGCGGTTCGCGGTGTCGAGCCGGTTGAGCAGGTCGTCCAGGCTCGTCGCGCCGAGCACGACCTCGAGAGTCGTGTTCTCGCCGCCGGCTGTGTAGAGGTCGACCAGGCGCTTCGAGAGGGTCGCCTGAGCGTGCTTCAGGTTCGCCCGGGCGATGTGCAGCTGGGTCTCGTTGAGGCGCAGGTCGTGTCGAATCTGGTTGAGCTTGACGGTGGCAGAGTCGTACGCCTCGACCGCCCGCTCCAGGCTCGAGTCGAGCTGCTGGACCTGCCCGAGCACGGACTGCGCCTCCGCCTGCTTGGACGAGACGCTGGGGTCGGCAATAGCCGGGGCCGCCACGAGAGCGGTCACCACCACCGCGAGAACGACTACCGGCGCCTTACGGCTCATCGAACCAGCGACCTCCCCGTCGCTGGGCTCGACAGGCGCCCCTTGAGGGGGGCCGGGGTCACGAGCACGGCACCCTAGCAAGCCTGCCGGATGACCGCAACGCGCGTCGGCTCTCGGGCCGAATCGTGTGGTACGGTGCCGCGTCGTGCGCGAGGAGGGGAGGACGGCGCGCCGGATTCGGCTGCTCACCCTCGCCGCGGCTCTCGCGGGGGCGATCGTCCCGACCGCCGTCGGCACCGGCCCCGCCACCTCCCTCCGAACGAAGGCCGCGCAACTGTCTCAGAAGAACGCGGTGCTCGGCGCCCGCTCGCGCGGCGCCGTGATCAGTCTCTACGCGCTCAACTTGCAGCTCTCCAGAGCCCAAGCGCAAATGGCCTCGCTCGAGGCCCAGGGGGCCGTACTCCGCCACCGGCGCGAGTCGGTCCAGAGGCAGGTCGGGATTGCTCGTGGCGTGCTCGACGTAGCGGAGAGACATCTCGCACGCCGGCTCCAGATCCTCTACGAGCAAGGCGACACCGACCCGCTCGAGGTCGTCCTCGGCGCCACCTCGCTCGACGACGCGCTCAGCAACCTCGAGACACTGAACTCCTCGGCCACGGCCGACCACACCGTGATCTCGGAGGCGCTCAACGCGCGCGATCTACTCCGGCGGCTCGACAACTCACTCGCCCTCCGCGACGCGGCGCTACGGAAGCTCGAGGCCTCCGCACGCTCAGCGGCCGCTTCACTTGGGAGCGCGCGCGCCGAGCGAGTCCACTACCTGGCACAGCTCGCCTCCCAGCGCCGACTGAACGCCTCACAGATCTCGTCGCTCGAGTCGCAGGCCGCCGCGGTCGAAGCGCAGGCGCAACGCGTCGCGATCGAGAACGCCGGCTCCACGCTGCCTGCGCCCCCGACCCCCTCCCCCGGCTCGAGCCAAACGCTGACGGTGATCGCGACCGGCTATTCGCTCCAGGGCCGGACGGCCACAGGGGCGCCCGTCGGCTGGGGCGTCGTAGCCGTCGACCCGAGCGTGATCCCGCTGGGCACGGGCATGACGATCCCTGGCTACGGCGAGGGCGTCGCCGCGGACACAGGCGGCGGCATCCGTGGGGCGGTCATCGACCTCTGGTTCCCGAGCGCCGCCGCGGCAGCCGCCTGGGGCCGACGGACGGTCACGATCATCCTCCACTAGTAAGCATGGGGGAACCCCTGGTTCCCGCCTGAGCCCCCTCCTTACCACCCGCAGCGCAGTTTCAGTAGCGCTCCGATCCCTAGACAATGCCGCTTCTGACGGCGTACACGGCCGCCTGGATTCGGTTCTCGATCTGAAGCTTCATCAGGATGTTCGAGATGTGGTTCTTGACCGTCTTCGGGCTGATATGGAGGTCCCCGGCGATTTGCGCATTGTCCTTGCCGTTGGCGATCAGTTTCAGCACGTCGAGCTCACGGTCGGAGAGCTCTGTGCGGATCGTCTCGGCCGCCTCAGGTGACGTGCTCGTCGCGCGCAGTCGCTCGAGCACTTTCCCGGCGATCGCCGGCGAGATCAGCGATTCGCCTACGGCCGCTGCGCGGATACCGTGAACGACGTCCTGAATCGAGGAGTCCTTCAGCAGGTAGCCGCACGCACCGGCGAAGATCGCGTCCATGACGTCGCCGTCCTGATCGGAGATCGTCAGCACGACCACGCGCGTCAGGGGCGCGAGTGTGGCGATCTTCTTCGTCGCCTCGACGCCGTTCATTCCCGGCATGTTCAAGTCCATCACGACGACGTCCGGCTGGAGCTCGCGAACGAACTTCAGTGCGTCCGATCCTTCCGAGGCCTCGCCGATCACCTCGACTCCTTGTTCCTCGAGCAGATTGCGCAGCCCGGTCCGAAAGAGGTCGTGGTCGTCCACGAGCAGCACACGAATGCGCTCTTTCTCGGCGGCGTCAACCGTGTCGAGCATTTCGCTCAGCGCTAACCCCCGTGCTGGGCCCTGGGCAGCCGAAGTGTAGCTCAGGCAACGGAGGCGGAACCGGCAGGTTCCCCTCTGCCTTTAGGCAGCTTCGCGGATCTCGTCTGCGCGGTCGCGTAGGCCGCCGAGCGACTCGCGCAGGCGCGCGAGCTCGTCCGAGGCCGTTGTGAGGCGGCGACCTAGGAGCGCGAGCTCGTCGGCTTTCAACTCCTTGTTGCGGTCGGTCAACTCGACCGCAACTTCCCCGATCCGCCGCTCCAACCTCAGCCGTTCCGCTTCGAGTGACAGCGCCTGTGCGTACCCGTCGGTGAGCGTCCGCTCGATCCGCGCAAGCGCCTGAGCGCGATCGCCGTTGATCGGCGCGTCGATCAACGCGCCGATCTCGTCGAAGAGAATGGTGAGATCGGAAGCCACAGATGCCCTCCCGGCGATTATCCGCCCCCGGGTGCGCCCCCGGCATGGGCCGAGCGGCCTATCTTTCGCCACCGGGAGGCCCAATTCGCTTGACGCCCGCGGCCCGCGCCCGAAAAATGGCCCGGATGGGCCGCCGCCCGACGCTCGTTCTGGGGCTCGCGCTCGTTCTCTCGCTCGCGGCACCGGCGACCGCAGCCGCGCCGCCGCTTGCGCAGCGGCTCGGGCGTGCCCTCGTGGTCAAGCACCTTGCGCCGGCGGGCACCGGCGCGATCGCCTTCGATCTCTCGAGCGGAACGACAGTGTTCGCGCGGAACGACGGGCGTGCGCTGGCACCGGCGTCGAACGAGAAGCTCCCGCTGACGTTCGCAGCGCTGGAGCAACTCGGCTCGGACTTCCAGATCGAGACGGACGTGCTCGGAACGGGCACGCTCGACGGCGCGATCTGGCGCGGAAACCTCGTGCTCCAGGGGCACGGCGATCCGATGCTCTCGAGCGCAGGCCTGAGAGCGCTCGCGCGGCAAGTGCGGGCGACCGGAATCCGGCGGGTCACCGGGCTCGTCGTAGGGGACGAGTCGTTCTTCGACTCTCGCCGGATCGCGCCCGGGTGGAAGCCGTCGTTCTACGTCGACGAGTCACCCCCGCTCTCGGCGCTCTCAGTCGACCGGGGCCGCTTCGCCGGCGGGGTGTCGAGAGTCCCGGCGCTCGGCGCGGCGATGGCCTTCAAGCAGGCGCTGCGGCGGGCGGGCGTCGTCGCCGCCGGAAGCGCAAAGGTCGGCGCTGCACCGGCGGACGCGTCACCTCTCGCCGTGATCGAATCGCCGCCGCTCGCCGCGATCGTCCGTTACATGGACCAGGAGAGCGACAACTTCACCGCCGAGCTGCTGCTGAAACAGCTCGGCGCGACGGAAAAGGACGCGGGGACGTCGTGGGCGGGCGCCGCGGTCGTGCGCGAGGTGCTCGCCCAGAGCGGGGTCCCGCTCGCGGGCGTGCGCATAGTCGACGGCTCTGGTCTCTCCGTGCTCGACCGGTTGACGGCCCGCTCGATCGTGGGGGTGCTGCGCGCGGCATGGGCAGATCCACAGATCCGGGCGAGCTTCGTCTCGGCCCTACCGGTGGCGGGTGTGAACGGGACGCTCGACGACCGGCTCGGCAGCCCGCCTGCACGAGGAAACGTCTTCGCGAAGACCGGCACGACAGACATCGCGTCCGCGCTCTCCGGGTTCGTCGGGCACCGATACGCCTTCTCGGTGCTGAACAACGGCCGGCCGCTCTGCGTCTGGTGCGCCCGGCGTGCGCAGGACCGCTTCGCGAACGTACTAGCGGCCGCGAAGTAACGCCTCGAGCTGGGCCTCGGTCAGGACGGGAACGCCGGCGCGCTGCGCCTTCTCGAGCTTCGAGCCTGGGCTCTCGCCGGCGATCAGGCCGGCCGTCTTCTTGGAAACGGAGTCGGAGACCTTGGCGCCGAGCGCTTCGAGCGCCGCTTTCGCCTCCTCGCGGGTCGAGCGCTCGAGCGTCCCTGTGATCACATACGTACGGCCCGTGAGCGGTCCTTCGACCGGCTGCTCTTCAGCGCCGGCCTCGAACCGGATACCCAGCTCACGGAGCTCCTCGACGAGCTTCCGGTTCTCCTCGTCGGAGAACCACTCGGCGATCGCCTCGGCCCGGTCTGGGCCGATCCCCTCGACCTCCTGGATCTGCTCCTGGCTCGCGTTCATCAGCCTGTCGACCGAGCCGAAGTGGCGCGCGACGCTCTGCGCGGTCACCCAGCCGACGTTCGGGATGTTCAACCCGAGCAGTACCCGGCGGAACGGATGTTGCTTCGACTGGTCGATCGCCGCGATCGCGTTCGTCGCGCTCTTCTCCTGGAATCCGTCGAGCTCGAGCAACTGCTCTTTCGTCAGCCGGTAGAGGTCGGGCAGCGAGCGGACGAGGCCGAGGTCCCAGAGCCGGCGGATCAGCTGCTCGCCGACGCCCTCCACTTCCATTGCGGCTTCGACCCAGTTGATCAGCGCCTCGAGCCCACGCGAAGGACAGGCCTTGTTGGGACAACGGTGCATGGCCTCGCCCTCGGGCTTGACGACCTTGGCGCCGCAGAGCGGGCAGTTCCTCGGCATCCGGAACGGCTTCGTCCCACGCCCATGCGGGAGGACTGGGCCGACGACCTGGGGGATCACGTCTCCGGCGCGTTGGACGATCACAGTGTCGCCCTCGCGGATGTCCTTGCGGTTGATGTCCTCCTCGTTGTGCAACGTGGCGGTCTGGACGGTGACGCCCCCGACCTCGACCGGCTCCAGCTGAGCCCATGGATTGAGCGCGCCGGTGCGCCCGACCCGGATGTGGATCTTCTTCAGCTTCGTCTGCGCCGTCATCGGCGCCCACTTGAAGGCGCGCGCCCAGCGCGGCCGCTCGTGCAGCGCCCCGAGCCGCGCCTGCTGGTCGAGGGAGTCGACCTTGATCACGATCCCGTCGATCTCGTAGTCCAGCTTCGCGCGCCGCGTCTCCCACTCGCGGCAGCGGCCGGCGACCTCCTCGATCGACTCGAGCCGCTCTGCGAACGGGTTCGTGCGGAGACCGTGCTCACGCAGCCACTCGAGCGTCTGCCACTGCGACTCGAGCTCGAGCCCCTCACGGTGACCGAGCCCGTAAACCCAGATCGAGAGCTCACGCTCGGCAGTGATGTTCGGGTTCAGCTGCCGGAGCGACCCCGCGGCGGCGTTGCGTGGGTTCGGTGACGGCTTCCTTCCCTGCGCGACCTGATGCTCGGTCAGCCGGCGGAACGCCCCGAGCGACATGTAGACCTCGCCGCGCGGCTCGAGCACCGTCGGCGCCGTCTCGCCGTCCTCGAGCCGGAGCGCGAGGGGGATGGCGGCGACCGTCCGCAGGTTCGGGGTCACCTCCTCGCCCTCGAAGCCGTCACCGCGCGTCGCACCGCGCACGAAGACGCCGTTCTCGTAGACGAGCGACACGGCGGATCCGTCGATCTTCGGCTCGAGCACGTAGGCGACTGGCTCGTCGGAGTCGAGCCGCTTGCGGACGTCCTCGGCCCACTTTCGCAGCCCGTCCTCGTCCGTGACCTTGTCCAGCGAGCCCATCGGCACCAAGTGGCGGGCCTTCCGGAACCGCTCGGAGGGAGGCGCACCGACCCGCTGCGTCGGCGAGTCGGGCGTGATCAGGTCGGGATAGCGCTCCTCGAGCTCGCGCAGCTCGTCGAAGAGCCGATCGTACTTCGCGTCGGAGACCTCGGGATCGTCGAGGACGTGGTAGCGGTAGTTGTGATGGTTGACCTGCCGTCGCAGCTCGTCGAGCCGCGCCTGGACGTCCTTGATCGCCGTTGCGGCCACTGAACTGATCCTAGCCACGCCCTGGCACCGAGCAGCACACTCCTACCGCTTCTAAGCAAGAGTCGTATGCTGGCGAGGGCAGGGACCGCTCGATAGGAAGGAGGTGCGACGTGCGCTTGCGCCTGGTTGCCCTCGTAGCAGCGGCCGCCCTGGCGGTCGTCGGCATCGCCGAGGCCGTGACCGCGATGGCCCTGCCGAAGCTGCGCGGCACAGTCGGCCGCGGCTTCACGATCTCGCTCAAGGACGCCCACGGCAAGACCGTGAAGACGCTCAAGCACGGGAAGTACACGCTCACCGTTCAGGACAAGGCGAGCATCCACAACTTCACGCTCAACGGCCCCGGGGTCAAGAAAAGGACGATCACAGCGACCAGCTTCGTCGGCACGAAGACGGTCACGCTGACCCTGACGAAGGGGACGTACAGGTACTACTGCACGGTCCACCCGACCATCAGCGGGACCTTCAAGGTCACCTGATACACAGAGGGCGGGCGGTTCTCCGGGGTCGCCCGCCCCTAGGAAGGCTTGCCGAAACGTAGCGCTGTGCCGAGCGACGTTCCGCCAAGCCCTCCTAGTACCGAACCTCGACGAGGTAGAGGCCCCACGGCGGCGCGGTCGTCCCTGCGGCGGCCCGCTCACGCCCCTCGAGCAGCGGCGCGAGCTGCTCCGGCGCCACCTCGAGCATCGTTCCAACCAGAGTCCGCACCATGTGGCGCAGGAAGCTGTCCGCTGTGATCTCGAAGTCCAGGTAGTCGCCGCGGCGATGCCATTCAGCACGCTCGACGGTACGGACGAAAACATTGTGCTGTGTCTCGGTCGGGGTGAAGGCCCGAAAGTCGTGCTCGCCGAGCAGGCGCGCGGCCGCCTCCCCGATTCGCTGCTCGTCGAGCGGCCCCGGATGCCACCAGCTCCGCGTTTCTTCGAATGGCGATCGCGAACGACGTCGGTAGATTCGGTACCGGTAGCTCCGTGCCCGGGCCGAGTGGCGGGCATGGAAGCCCGCGGCGGCCTCTTGCGCCGCGGTCACAGCCATGTCGGCCGGAAGGACGGCGTTGAGCGCGTCCGCGGCGCGTTCAGCCGGCGCTCCGCCGTCCACCTCCACGGACGCAACCTGTCCGAGCGCATGCACGCCGGCGTCGGTCCGCCCGGCCACGGCGAGATGGGCCGAGCCCGGGAACACGGCATCGAGGGCCTCGCGCAGGGTCCCTTCCACGGTCCTCTGATCCGGCTGCGCTGCCCAGCCGTGGAAGGCGGTGCCGTCGTACTCGAGCGTTAGCTTTAGGCGCACGTCAGGCCGCCCTGACTTGATTTGTAAGGTCTGCTTTACGCTCTATTGTTTTGCGTATTGACTGATACACTCTACTAATGCCCCAGCGCCAGGCGTTTCTGCTCCAGCGCGTCCAGCCGGCGATGACGGGCCTGATCGACGGCTCGCTTTCGACGCTCGCGCCGATCTTCGCGATCGCCCTGCACACCCACAAGCCGTTCGACGCCTTCATCGCGGGGATCGCGACCGCGATCGGCGCCGGGATCAGCATGGCCTTCTCCGAGGGACTTTCCGACACGGGCGAGCTGACAGGACGCGGAAATCCATACATCCGGGGGTCGATCACCGGGGCGGGCACGTTCATCGGCGGCATCCTGCATACGCTGCCGTTCCTCTTGCCCACCTACCGAGTCGCGATCCTGCTCGCGATCGGCGTGGTCGCCTTCGAGCTCGTCGCGCTCGCCTGGCTCCGGTGGCGCTTCTTCGAGACGGGCTTCGTCCGCTCGTTTGCCTCGGTGACGCTCGGCGGAGCCGCGATCGCGGGCGTGAGCGCCGCGCTCGGGACAGCCTAAGAGGGGGCGGCGGGCTCTTCGGCTTGAGGGGCTCGCGCGACCCGCGGGGCCGGCGCGGTCGGCAGGTAGTCGACCAGCTCCAGATACGCCATCTCGGCGGCGTCCCCCGGGCGAGGGCCGAGCTTGACGATCCGCAGATAACCGCCGGCGCGGTCGCCGAAGCGCGGTCCGACCTCGCTGAAGAGCCTGTGGACGACGTCCTGCGAGCGAAGGAAAGCAAGCGCCTGCCGGCGCGAGTGTACGTCGCCGCGCCTCGCGAGCGTGATCATCTGCTCGGCGATCGGCCGCACCTCTTTCGCTTTCGGGACGGTCGTCTTGATGCGCCCGTGCTCGATCAGCGCCGCCGTCAGGTTTGCGTAGAGCGACTTGCGGTGCGACGAGTCGCGGCCGAGCTTGCGTCCCTGACGGTGATGGCGCATGGCGTCAGGCCGCGGAGCCCTCGTCGCCGCGCAGCGTCAGGCCGTGCGCCGCGAGCGTCTCCTTGACCTCCTCGATCGACTTCTTGCCGAAGTTGGGGATCGCGGCCAGCTCGGCCTCGCTCTTCACGACGAGATCGCCGATCGTCTCGATGCCAACCCGCTTTAGGCAGTTGTACGAGCGGACGCCGAGCTCGAGCTCCTCGATCGGGAAGTTCTCCATCCCGTGAGCGAGGGCGGGCTCCGCAGCCGTCTCCGGAGCGGCGGCCTCGCCGAAGCCCTCGATCCGCTCGAGATCCGTGAAGATCGCGAGCTGCCGGATGAGAATCTCCGCCGCCTCGCCGATCGCGTCCTTCGGGTTGACCGAGCCGTCGGTCGTGACGTCGAGGATCAGCTTGTCGTAGTCCGTGCGCTGCCCGACGCGCGCAGCCTCGACGTCGTAGGAGACGCGGCGTACCGGCGAGAAGATCGAGTCCAGGGGAATGACTCCGATCGTGTGCTCCGGGCCGCGGTTCAGCTCGGCCGGAAGGTAGCCGCGCCCGCGGCCGATCGTCAGCGTCACGTCGAGGCGGCCCTTGTCGGAGAGGTTCGCGAGCTCGAGCTCGGGGTTGAGGATCTCGAGCTCGGCGGGGGCTTCGATGTCGCCGGCGGTCACGGCGCCCGGGCCCTTCTTCGCGAGCCGGACCTCGATCTCGGGCGACTCGCCGTGCAGGCGGCAGATCAGGTTCTTGAAGTTGAGCAGGATGTCCGTGACGTCCTCCCGGACGCCCGGCAGCGTCGTGAACTCGTGCGCGACGCCCTCGATCTTGATCGAGGTCACGGCGGCGCCCTCGAGCGACGAGAGCAGCACGCGGCGCAGCGAGTTTCCGAATGTGTAGCCGAAGCCGCGGTCGAGCGGCTCGATCTGGAACACGCCCCGGTTCTCGTCCACCTCCTCGTGGACGATCTTCGGGATCTGGAACTCCATCAGGCTGGTTCGAACTGCCATTAACTTCCCTTCTTAGCGGTTGTGCACGCTACGACGCGTAGCGTTTTCCTTTCTTGCTTACTTCGAGTAGAGCTCGACGATCAGTTGCTCCTGCACCGGCGCGTCGATCTCCTCGCGCTCGGGCTGCTTGAGCATCGTTCCTGTGAGCCCTTCGTGGTCGGCCTGGAGCCACGCAGGCACCGAGGCGGTGAGGTCGGTCGCGTCGCGGACGACTTGCTCCGCCGTGCTTCCGGCACGCAGAGCGACGATTTCCTCCGGGCGGACCTGATAGCTCGGGATGTTCACCCGCCGGCCGTTGACGCTGAAATGACCGTGACGGACGAGCTGCCGCGCCTGCGCGCGCGAAGAGGCGAAGCCGAGCCGGTAGACGACGTTGTCGAGCCGGGACTCGAGGATTCGTAGCAGGTTCTCGCCGGTGACGCCGGAGCCGCGGGTCGCCTTCTCGTAGTAGTTGCGGAATTGCTTCTCGAGCAAACCGTAGTAGCGGCGCGCCTTCTGCTTCTCGCGGAGCTGGAGCAGATACTCCGACTGCTTGATTCGGCCACGGCCGTGCTCGCCGGGCGGGTAGCTCCGGCGCTCGATCGCGCACTTTTCGGTCAGGCAGCGCTCGCCTTTGAGGAAGAGCTTCAGGCCCTCGCGGCGGCAGAGCTTGCAGACGGGACCGCGGTAGCGGGCCACCTAGACCCTCCGCCTCTTCTTCGGGCGGACACCGTTGTGCGCCTGCGGGGTGACGTCCTTGACGCCGAGGATCTCGAGCCCGGCGGCCTGGAGCGAGCGGATCGCCGTCTCGCGTCCGGAGCCTGGGCCCTTGACGAAGACCTCGACCTTCTGGAGGCCGTGCTCCATCCCCTTGCGCGCGCACGAATCGGCCGTCACCTGGGCGGCGAACGGCGTCGACTTCCTCGATCCCTTGAAGCCGGCCGAGCCTGCCGACTCCCAGGCGATCACGTTCCCCTCGGGGTCGGTGAGGGTGACGATCGTGTTGTTGAACGACGTCTTGATGTGCGCCTGGCCGACGGCGATGTTCTTGCGCGCGCGGCGGCGGGCACGACCTCTGGTCGCTGGACGACGGGGAGGAGCCATCTACGTCTTCTGAGCCGCCTTCTTGCCGCGGCCGACGGTCTTCTTCGAGCCCTTACGGGAGCGTGCGTTCGTCTTCGTCCGCTGACCGTTCACGGGCAGGCCGCGGCGATGGCGCACCCCCCGGTAGGCGCCGATCTCGCCGAGCCGCTTGATCGCCTGCGTGCGCTCGCGGCGAAGGTCGCCCTCGACCTGGAGATTCCCGTCGATGTACTCCCGAAGCTTCGTGACCTCCTCGTCGGTGAGGTCGCGCACCTTCTCGTCGGGCGAGAGGCCGAGCTCGGCGCAAATCTTGCGCGCGGTCGACTGGCCGATCCCGTAGATGTAGGTCAGCCCGATCTCGAGCCGCTTCTGGGTGGGGAGATTGACTCCGGCGATTCGTGCCACTAACCCTGCCTTTGCTTGTGTCGAGGGTTCGTGCAGATGACCATGGTCTTGCCGTGCCGCTTGATCACGCGGCAGCGCTCGCACATCGGCTTGACTGAGGGACGGACTTTCATCATCGATACCTGTAGGTGATACGGCCGCGGGTGAGGTCGTACGGCGACAACTCGACCTTCACCTTGTCGCCGGGGAGGATGCGGATGTAGTGCTTGCGCATCTTCCCGGAGATCGTCGCGAGCACGTCGTGGCCGACGTCGATCTGGACGCGGAACATCGTGCTCGGGAGCGCTTCGGTGATCTCTCCCTCGACCTCGATCTTGTCTTCCTGCTTGACCATCTTCCTTGTTAGGAGAACACAGCAAAACACGGCTCTTCGCCGCGGAAGTCATGGTAGCAAACGCGCCCCGACCGGCTTAGGCGCCGCAGTAAGGATTCGGGGTCCATCGTCCGTGATCGCGACCGTGTGCTCGAAATGGGCCGAGAGCAACCCGTCGGCCGTCGAGATCGACCACTCGTCGTCGTGCATGACGACATCGGGATCGCCCGCGGTGATCATCGGCTCGATCGCGAAGACCATTCCCGGAGCGAGCTCCGGGCCCCTGCCGGCCTCGCCGAAGTTCGGGATCTGGGGCTCCTCGTGCATCGAGCGTCCGACGCCGTGGCCTACGAGCGTGCGGACGACCGAGAAGCCGTTCGACTCGGTCACTTGCTGGATCGCGTGTGAGATGTCCGAGAGGCGGTTTCCGGCGCGGCACTGCTCGATCCCGGCCGCGAGTGCCGCCTGGCAGGCATCGAGCAGACGCTCGGCCTCCTCGGAGATCTCGCCGATCGCGAACGTGTACGCGGAGTCCGCGACGTAGCCTCCGAGCGTGACACCGACGTCGATCGAGAGCAGGTCGCCCTCCTCGAGCGCGTACGGCCCGGGGATGCCGTGGACGACCATGTCGTTCGGGGACGCGCAGATCGAGGCCGGGTAGCCCCGGTAGCCCTTGAACGTCGGATAGCCGCCGTGGGAGCGGATGAACTCGTCCGCGAGCGTGTCGAGCTCGGCCGTCGTCACGCCGGGCCTCGCGCGCTCTCCGATCAGCGTGAGCACGTCCGCGACGATCCGGCCGGCAACCGCCATCTGCTCGATCTCGGCCTTGCTCTTCCGGGGGATCAACTCGCTGTCACCCTAGCGGGAGGACCTCACGTTCCCGAAAGCCCCCTCGGTCTCCTGACGGACGGGCGGGGGATCACCGCACGGCCACCCGCTCGAGCGCCTCCTGAATCTCGGCGAAGACCTCGTCGATCGTCCGCTCCGCGTGGAGCCCGACTGCGATTCCCTGCGCTCTGTAGTGCTCGACGAGCGGCTCGGTCTGCTTGTGGTAGAGCTCGAGCCGACGGTCGACCGCCTCCGGCGTGTCGTCCGCGCGCCCCTCCTCCTGAGCGCGCTTGAGCAGCCGCTCGCGGCAGATCTCGTCCGAGAGCTGCAACACGAAGACGACGTCGAGCTCCTTGCCGATCTCCCTCAGCATCGCGTCGAGCGCCAGGGCCTGGGGCATCGTTCGCGGAAAGCCGTCGAGGACGAAGCCCGGCTCCGTGTCGGGCTGTGCGAGGCGCTCGCGGATCAGCTCGATCATCAGCTCGTCGGGCACGAGCCTCCCGGCGTCGTAGATCGGCTTTACGCGGCTCCCAAGGGGCGTCTCCGCAGCCATGGCCTGCCGGAGCATGTCCCCTGTGGCGATGTGCGGGATCCCGTACTCGGCGGCGATCCGCTTCGCCTGCGTTCCCTTGCCCGAGCCCTGCGGGCCGAGCAGCAGAATGTTCACCTCGCGCTCCTAGCCGGCACCCGCTCCCGCCCGGCGAAGCCGGGCTCCGCGGGCGCCTGACGCCGCTGGCAGCAGGATGCTGCGCCGGGGGCGCTGGTCCGTGCCACTTGCACTGTCCTGCGCGCCCCCGGCTTGCCTCCTTTGCCAGCGGCGCCCCAGAAGCGCGAGGGCACTACCGGAGAAAGCCTTCGTAGGAGCGCATCATCATCTGCGACTCCATCTGGCGCATCGTGTCGAGGGCGACGCCGACGACGATCAGCACGGACGTTCCTCCGAGCGCCCGCGAGGTCGCCTGCGAGAAGCCGCCGTAGCGGATGAAGAGGCTCGGCAGGACGGCCACTGTCGCGAGGTAGAGCGAGCCGGGTAACGTCAGCCGCGTCAGCACGCGGTCGAGGTACTGAGCCGTAGGCGGGCCCGGTCGGATGCCGGGGATGTAGCCGCCGTACTTGCGCAGGTTGTCGGCCTGGTCGACCGGGTTGAACTGGACCGCCGTGTAGAAGTAGGTGAAGACGACGATAAGTAAGCCTTCCAGCAGCAGATACGTGTAGTTCCCGGGCTGGAAGTGCTGGTTGATGAAGCTCTGTGTGGTCGGGAAGAACTGTGCGATCGTCGGCGGGAAGGCCATGATCGCCGCGGCGAAGATGACCGGGATGACGCCGGCCATGTTCACGCGCAACGGCATGTACGTCGAGCCTCCGGCGGTCATCCGCCGTCCGACCATCCGTTTCGCATACTGGATCGGGATCCGCCGCTGCCCCTCCTGGATGTAGACGACTGCGACGACGACGCCGATCGCGACGAGCGGGAAAAACAGCTTCTCCATCGGCCCGCCGTTGTACCAGGCGACCACTCCCGCGGGTGCCGTCGAGAGAATCGAGGCGAAGATCAGCAGCGAGATCCCGTTGCCGATCCCGCGCTTCGTGATCAGCTCGCCCATCCACATGAGCACTGTGGTGCCGGCCGTGAGCGTGACGACGATCAGGACGATCCGGCCGCTGTTGGCGTGTAGCGCGCCCTGGCGCTGGAACAGGTACGCGTAGCCCGTCGCCTGTGCTGCGGCGAGGCCGACGGTCAGATACCGCGTGTACTGATTGATCTTGGCCATTCCCGCCTCGCCCTCCTTCTGGAGCTTCTCGAGGGTCGGGATGACCACGGTGAGCAGCTGGAGGATGATCGATGCCGTGACGTAGGGCATGATCCCGAGCGCGAAGACCGCGAACTGCGACAGCGCACCGCCCGAGAAGAGGTTGAGCAGACCGAGGATCGAGCTGCCGCGGCCGCCGCCGTTGAAGTAGTTCTTGATCGCGGCGGAGTTGACGCCCGGGGCCGGAATCCACGAGCCGAGGCGGTAGAACGCGAGGATCAGCGCGGTGAAGAGGACGCGCCTGCGGAGCTCCGGCACGCGCCAGGCGTTGGCGAGCCAGGAGAACATCTAGTGCCCCTTCCGGGAATGGTCTCGCGTTTCTGGCGAGTGCACGGGATCGCCAGGCAAGGACGCAGGGAGCGTCAATATGCAGGCATATTGGCGCGACTGAGGACGCCACCTGGCGGTTCCGGGCGCCGCCAGAAATGCACTGACTATTGCGGGAAGGGGCACTACCTCTCGGCCTCCTCCGGCTGCTCCTCGGATTCAGCGGCTTCGGCTTCCTCCGAAGCAGGCTCCTCGGGTGTCTCCTCCGCCGTGGGCTCCTCCGGCTCCTCGGCCGTGGGACGCTTTGCGGAGCGCCTTCTGCGCTTCGGCTGTTTTGGCTCACGCAGAAGCGTCAGCTTGCCGCCGGCGGCTTCGATCTTCTCTCGCGCCGTCTTCGAAGCGGCGTGGGCAGTCACGGTCAGCTTCTTCTTCAGCTCGCCCTCGCCGAGAATCTTGACGTCGACGCGCGGGCTCCGGACGAGACCCTTGGCGGCCAGCGCCTCGACGGTGACGTCGGCCCCGTCGTCGAAGACACGCTCCAGGTCGCGCACGTTGACCGGCGCGGTGTGCGTTCGGAACGGGCCCATCGGCATCGCGTCCTTCGAGTGCGGACCGCGCTGCTTGCCGAGCCGCATGTAGATCGGCATCTGACCGCCCTCGAACCCGGGTCTCATCTTGTTCGAGCCCGAGCGTGACTTCTGACCCTTGATCCCTCGGCCCGAGTACCGGCCCTTGCCGGAACCGAGGCCGCGGCCGACGCGCTTGCGGTCGCGCCGTGCCTGTGCAGGCTTCAGGTTCGAGAGGTTCAGCTGGTCGGGCATGGCTACTTGGCGTCCTCGACGCGAACGAGGTGACGGACCTTCCGCAGCATACCGGCGAGCTGCGGGCTTTCCTCGTGCTCGGCCGTGCGGCCGATCCGCCCGAGCCCGAGCGCGCGCAGCGTGCCGCGGTGGCGCTGCGTCTGCCCGATCTGGCTACGAATCTGGGTGATCTTCAGCTTCGCCACTTGTCGTCTCCTGCTGCAACTCGGGCAAGGGCTGCTCGCGCTTGGCTCCCACGGGCAGGATTTCCTGGACGGTCTTGCCGCGGATGCGCGCGACCTCGTCGGGGGTGCGCAGGCTCCTGAGGCCCTGCTCGGCCGCCTTGAGCAGGTTGACCGGATTCGTCGTCCCGAGGCTTTTCGCGAGCACGTCGCGGACGCCGCCGAGCTCGAGCACGGCACGCACTCCACCGCCTGCGATCACGCCGGTTCCCTCGCTCGCCGGGCGGAGCAGGACGCGGGCGGCGCCGAAGACACCGAGCACCTCGTGCGTGATCGTCGTCCCCTTCCTCGGGACGGTGAAGAGGTTCTTCTTCGCATCGTCGACAGCCTTCGAGATCGCGAGCGGCACCTCGCGGGCCTTGCCGTAGCCGACGCCGACGCGGTCGACCTCGTCTCCGATCACGACGAGCGCGGTGAACGAGAACCGCCGGCCGCCCTTGACCACCTTGGCGACGCGGTTGATCTCGACCACGCGCTCCTTGAGCTCCCTCGATTCCTGGAAGTCGGTCGTGCTCAAACCCTCAGCCCCCCTTCGCGCGCGGCCTCCGCGAGAGCCTTCACGCGCCCGTGATACAGGTAGCCGCCGCGGTCGAACACGGCCTGCTCGACCCCGGCTGCTTTCGCATTCTGTGCGAGCAGCTTGCCGACCTCCGCCGCCTGCTCGCTCTTGTTGCCCTTGAACGACTTCAAGTGCAGCCAGCTTGCGGCCGCCAGCGTCCTGCCTGATTGGTCGTCGACGAGCTGGGCCTCGATCCCGCGGTTCGAGCGGAAGACGACGAGGCGCGGACGCTCGGCCGTGCCGAAGATCTTGCCCCGGACGCGCTTATGGCGGCGCTCTCGAGCCTGTCTGCGTGTCAGCGTCGGCATTACGCCCGCTTGCCAACCTTGCGGCGAACGTACTCGCCCTCGTAGCGGATGCCCTTGCCCTTGTAGGGCTCCGGCGGGCGAACCTTGCGAACCTGCGCCGCGATCTCGCCCACCTGCTGCTTGTCGATCCCCTTGACGATTACCTCGGTGGGTGTTGGGACGTCGAACGTGATCCCGGCCGGCGGCTCGACCGTGACCGAGTGGGAGAGGCCGACTGCGAGCTCCAGCGTCGTCCCGCGCAGCGAGGCCCGATAGCCGACGCCCTGGATCTCGAGCCGCTTTTCGAACCCCTTCGTCACGCCCTCGACCATGTTTGCGATCAGCGAGCGTGTCAGCCCGTGCAACGCGCGGTCGTCGCCGCGCTCGGTCGGCCGCGTGACGACGAGCTCGCCGTCGCGCTGCTCGACCTTCATCCGCTGCGGCACGTCCTGGGAGAGCTCACCCAGAGGACCGTTCACCTGCACCCGACCGGGCGAGATGGCGACGTTCACTCCACTTGGAAGCTCGATTGGCTTTCTGCCGATTCGACTCACGCGCTCACTCCCTACCAGACGAAACAGATCACTTCGCCGCCGATGCCCACCTGCTCGGCGGTGCGGCTCGTGACCACGCCCCTGGACGTGGACATGATCGCGGTGCCCATGCCGCCGAGCACGCGCGGCATCCGGTCCTTGCGCGCGTAGATGCGCCGGCCCGGCTTGGAGACACGCTTGAGGTTCGTGATCACGCGCTCGCGGTTCTGGCCGTACTTGAGCTCGACCACGAGCACGTCGTGCGTCTCGCCCCGCTCCCGGTCTGGCGGCCGGACGGCGAAGTCGCGGATGTAGCCCTCCTCCTTGAGTAGGCGGGCGATCTCGACCTTCAGGCGTGACGTCGGCATCTCGGCGCGCTCGTGCAGCGCCCGGTTCGCGTTGCGAATGCGCGTGAGCATGTCGGCAATTGGATCCGTCAGCACGTCGTTCCTCCTACCACGAACTCTTGGTCATGCCGGGGATCGAGCCTTCGTGCGCCAGCTCGCGCAGGCAGATCCGGCAGAGACCGAACTTCTTGTACACCGCCCGCGGACGGCCGCACCGGTTGCAGCGCGTGTACGCGCGGGTGCGGAACTTCGGCGTGCGCGCAGCCTTCGCGATCAGCGACTTCTTGGCCACTACTGCTGTTCACCCCCGGTGTCGGCGAACGGCATCCCGAGCCCGCGCAGGAGTGCAAGCGCCTGCTCGTCGGTCGTCGCCGAGGTCGTGATCGCGACGTCGAGGCCGCGAATCGTGTCGATCGAGTCGTAGTCGATCTCCGGGAAGATGATCTGCTCCCGGATCCCGAGTGAGAAGTTCCCTCGCCCGTCGAGCGACCGTGGGCTGAGCCCGCGGAAGTCGCGGATCCGCGGCAGCGCAATCGAGACCAGCCGATCGAGGAACTCGTACATGCGCTCGCCGCGCAGGGTCACGCGCGCGCCGACGGCCATGCCCTCGCGGACCTTGAACCCCGCGATCGACTTCCGCGCGCGACGGATCTGCGCGCGCTGGCCGGCGATCGTCGTCAGCTGCTCGGCGGCGTTGTCGAGCACCTTTGCGTCGGTCTTTGCGTCGCCGACGCCCATGTTCAGCGTGATCTTCTCGATCCGCGGCGTGTCCATGATCGTGCTCAGGCCGAGCTCGTCCTTCAGGCGAGGCCGGACCTCGTCGCGATAGAGGCGCTTGAGACGCGGCTGGTAGCCGTTTTCGGGCGTGTTTCGCTTGCGAGGGCTCACTTGTCGAGCTCCTGGAGGCAGTCGGCTCGCTTGCAGACGCGCACACGCTTCTGCTCGCCCTTGACGTCCCGAACATCGATGCCGACGCGGGTCGGGCGATTGCAGGTCGGGCAGACGACCATCACGTTCGAGACCGGAATCGGGGCCGCCTTCTCGATCACGCCGCCAGGGATCATCGAAGGCCCACCCATCCGGCTCGAGTCCTTGACCGGCCGCGGCTTCGTGTGCCGCTTGATCACGTTCAGGTTCTCGACGATCACCCGGCGCTCGTCCGGCCGAGCCTCGAGCACGCGGCCCTGTTTGCCGCGATCCTTGCCTGAGAGGACGTGGACGAGATCGCCCTTGTGAACTTTCATCTTCGTGGCGGCCATCAGAGAACCTCCGGTGCTAGAGAGACGATCTTCATGAAGTTCCTGTCGCGCAGCTCGCGTGCGACGGGACCGAAAATTCGGGTGCCGCGCGGATTGCGCTGGTTGTCGATGATCACGGCCGCGTTCTCGTCGAAGGCGATCGTGGTGCCGTCGTTGCGGCTGTACGGCTTTCGCGTCCGGACGACCACCGCCCGGACGACCTCGCCCTTCTTGATCGCGCCCTGAGGAGTCGCCTGCTTCACGGTCGCGGTGATGACGTCGCCAACGCGGGCGTACCGGCGCTTCGAGCCGCCGTGGACCCGAATGCAGAGGATCACGCGCGCGCCGGTGTTGTCGGCGACGCGCAGGCGGGACTCCTGCTGGATCATCTACCGCGCCACCTCGACGATCTCCACGAGGCGCCACTGCTTCGTCGCCGAGAGCGGCTTCGTCTCGACGATGCGGACGACGTCTCCGATCTTCGCCTGGTTGTCCTCGTCGTGGGCGTGCAGCTTCGTCGAGCGGCGGATCACCTTCTTGTAGCGCCGGTGCATCTTCACCGTGTCGACCTTGACCACGATCGTCTTGTCCATGGCGCTGGAGACGACCACGCCGCGCCGCTCCTGGCGCCGGCCGCGCGGATGCTCCGGCTTCGGCAGCCTCGAGATCGGCTTGCGCTCCTTGGGGCGCTCGCGCTTCGGCTTCGGGCGCTGACGACGCTGGGCGCGCGGCAGACGCTTCGGCTTCTTCTTGGCCGGCGGTTGTTCGGGCTCGGCAGCAGGCTCTGCGACTTCGGCAGCGGCTCCTTCGGTCGCGGGCTTCTCCGCCACGGGCTCCTCGGGCGAGGGCTCCTCCGCCGGCTCAGCCGCGGCGGCGTCAGCTTCTGGCTGCGGCTCCGCTTCCGCCGCCGGAGCCACCGGCTCCTCGGGAGCCGGGACCGTCTGCTCCTCCTCGGACGGCGCCTCGGCTTCCTCGTCCCGCGCCTCGGTCTCCTCGACCGCAGGCTCCTCGGCCATAGGCTCCTCGGCCACGGTCTCCTCGGCCGCGGTGTCTTCGATCTGGTCCTTCTGCTTCTTCTCAGCCATTCGTGTCCTGTCTCAGGTTTGCTTCCCGCTCGGTCCGGACGGTCAGGATTCGCGCGATCTCGCGCTTTGCGAGCTTCAGGCGCGCTGCGTTCTCGAGCGCGCCCGTGACGGCCTGGAACCGCAGGTTGAAGAGCTCCTGGCGAGTGTCGTCGAGCTTGTGCTGGAGCTCGTCGTCGGTCAGATCTCTCAGATCCCTAGCCCGCAAAGAGGTTCTCCTCTCGCTTCACGACCTTCGTCTTCAACGGCAGCTTCTGGGCCGCAAGGCGGAGCGCCTCCATTGCAAGCGGCTCCGATACCCCCGCCAGCTCGAACATGACGCGCCCGGGCTTGACGACCGCGACCCAGGCTTCTGGCGCCCCCTTGCCCGAGCCCATGCGGGTCTCCGCCGGCTTCTTCGTCACCGGCTTGTCCGGGAACACGTTGATCCAGACCTTGCCCCCACGGCGGATCTTGCGCGTCATCGCAATTCGGGCCGCCTCGATCTGACGGTTCGTCACCCACGCGGGCTCGAGCGCCTTCAGGCCGAAGTCGCCTGCCTGGACGTTCGTCTGGCCCTTCGCGGTCCCGCGCCTCCGGCCACGCTGGTACTTGCGGAACTTGGTCTTCTTCGGGAGAAGCACTAGCTCTTGTCCTCCTCCTGCTTCTTCCCAGTACGTCTCGGCTTGGGCTTCTCAGCCTGAGGCTCGCCGGACTGCTCGGGTGTCCCCTCAGGCACCTGCTCCTGCGGCGTCGTGTCGGGAGCCTCGGCGACCACCTCCGGCGTCGCCTCGGGCGGCTGCTCCACCGGCGCCTGCTCGCGGCCCTCGGCCGAGGCTGTCTGCTCGTCTGCGCGTGGCTGCTCGACGTTGTCCCGACCTCGTGCGCGGTCGCCGGCGCCCGGCCGGCGCGGCC
>JBARRS010000161.1:0-8262 GCA_049644345.1 Gaiellaceae bacterium | reverse complement strand
CATCCCAGCTGGAGCAGGCCTCGCGTCCACGGTTGCGATCGAGACGCAGGGGGAGCTCGGCGAGATCGAGGCGATCCGTGCCCGTGGCTACTGGGAGCAGGTCTGGCTCCGCTTCAAGCGCGACAGGGCTGCGATCGCGGGCGGCGGCTACATCATCTTCCTGATCCTCGCCGCCTTCGCGGGCGCTCCGATCGCGGCGCGCGTGCTCGGCCACGGGCCCAACGATCAGTTCATCCAGTCGGCGCTGGACTCGAAGACGTTCCTCCCCGTCGGCCCCTGGACTCACATCATCTCTACCCCGAGCGGTGTCTGCTCCGGGGGCTCGCACTGCACCCACACGCTTTTCATTCTCGGCGCCGACTCGAACCTGGGCCGCGACGAGTTCCTGCGCCTTCTGTACGGGGCGCAGGTCTCGCTCGAGGTCGCGGTCGGCGCGACGCTCGTCAGCATGATCGTCGGCGTCCTGCTCGGCGCGATCGCTGGCTACTACGGCGGCTGGGTGGACACGCTCGTCTCCCGTCTAACCGAGATCGTGATGGCGTTCCCGTTCCTGCTCTTCGTGATCGCGCTCGCAAGCACGGTCGGTCAGCGGCTGAACGACATCACCCTCGGAGGCATTGTCGGAAAGGGCGTGCTGACCCTCGTCTTCGTGATCGGCCTCTTCAGCTGGTTCTATCCGGCCAGAATCGTGCGCGCGCAGATTCTGTCGCTGCGCGAGAAGGAGTTCGTCGAGGCCGCGCGCATGGTCGGCGCGAGCGACTTCCGGATCATCCGCTCGCACCTGCTTCCCCACCTCGTCGCGCCGATCATCGTCTACTCGACGCTGATCGTCGCCCAGAACATCCTCTTCGAGGCGGGCCTCTCGTTCCTCAACGTCGGCATTCCGCTGCCCACCGCCAGCTGGGGCAACCTGCTCGAGACGGCGCCCCAGTACTACACCGCGCAGCCGTGGCTGATGCTCTGGCCCGGGCTCGCGGTCCTGCTGGCGACGCTCGCTTTCAACCTGCTGGGCGACGGCTTACGCGACGCGTTCGACCCGCGCAGCACGCACTGAACCGCTCTAACTAATCGCCGGCGCGGTCGTCCTAGGGCAAGAACGCCCTGTGCGGGCGTTCGGGCCACGTGACCTTGCCTGGCCCTGTTCAAGGAAAGGAGTCCCATGCGAAGACGGCTCTGGCTCTCGATCGCCGCGATGGCGATCGGGGCGGGTCTGCTCGCGGCGGCCGGATTTGCCAGCCCGGCCGGTAAGAGCACCCCGACGAGCACGAGCACGGCCGCGAAGAAGGGCGGCACGCTCCAGATCAACATCTCGAGCTCCGACGTGGACTACATCGATCCCGGCCTCTCGTACTACGTACCGAGCTGGGCGCTGCTGTACGTCACATGTCGGCAGCTCCTCAACTATCCGGACAAGCCGGCGCCCGCGGGCACACGGCTCTACCCGGATGGGGCGACCGCTTTCCCGAAGATCTCGCGGAAAGGCACGGTTCTGACGTTCACCGTCCGCTCTGGCATGCGGTTCAGCGACGGCAAGGCCGTCACGGCCGCGAACTACGCCGCGGCGATCGACCGTGATGCCAACCCCGCGCTAGCCTCGCCGGCAATTCCGTTCTTCTCCGACATCGTCGGTGCGGATGCGGTCACCGCCGGTCACGGCAAGCACGTCAGCGGCGTGGTCGTCAAGGGGAACAAGCTGATCATCAAGCTGAAGGCGCCGCACGCGGACATCCTCTCGCGGCTCGCGATGATGTTCTTCTGCCCGGTGCCGCTGAACATGCCCGTTGTAGCGGCGGGCGTGAACAACTTCGCCGGCTCTGGCCCGTACTACGTGGCCAGCCGCACGCCCGGCCGGACGATCGTGCTGAAGCGGAACAAGTTCTACAAGGGTCCGCGGCCGCACAATGCCGACCAGATCGTCGTCACCGTCAACACGAACCAGGACACGAGCCTGCTGCAGGTCGAGCGGGGCTCGGTCGATTACGACCTCGGCGGGCACCCCGGAACGGCGGACGCCCAGCTGCAGTCGAAGTACGGCCTGAACAAGAAGCAGTACTTCGTCTACCCGGACATCGAGACGAACTACTTCGCCCTCAACACGAGGCGCGGCTTCAAGAACGTCAACTACCGCAAGGCCGTGAACTTCGGGATTGACCGGCTCTCGCTGATCAAGACCCAGGGCAAGAACTTCGGCTCGCCGACGGACAAGCTCCTGCCCCCCCTGATGGCCGGCTACATACCGACCAAGGTCTACCCGAACCACGCGAACGTCAAGCAGGCGAAGAAGCTGCTGCATGGCGCGTCCCCGACCGTCACTCTCTACGAGGGCGGCAGCGACATCCGCAAGGCAAGGGGAGCGGTATTGCAGAACCAGCTCAAGGCGATTGGCATCAAGGTCAATTACCAGGGCTTCGGGACTGGTGTCATGTACAAGAAGTGCGGGACAAAGGGCGAGCCCTTCGACATCTGCGACGTCGGCTGGGTTGCCGACTACCCGGACCCGTTCGACTTCATCGACGTCCTGCTGAACGGGAACAACATCCACGGGAGCAACAACAACAACTACCCGTACTTCAACGACAAGCACTACAACTTCCTGATGGGCCAGGCCGAACGGCAGGTCGGTGCCAAGCGCTACAAGCTGTACGGCCAGCTCGATATCAACATCACGAAGAACGCTGCGCCCATGGCCAACTGGGTGAACGTCAACAACCGTGACTTCATCTCGTCTGGCACGGGCTGCTACACGTTCCAGCCGATCTACACGACCCCGGACTTCACGCTTCTGTGCAAGAAGTAACGGTCGGTCGAGCAGACGTTCTGGCACTCGAGGAGGCGCCGGCTACGGCCGGCGCCTCCCCATCTCTTGTAGAGTCCTAGCTCCGGCATGAGCAGAGCGGCGCGGCTGTGATCCGGTACCTCATTAGAAGACTCCTCTGGGCCGGCGTGCTGTTCATCGCCGTCACGATCGTCACCTACATCATCTTCTTCCTGATTCCGGCGGACCCCGCGCGCCGCGCGTGCGGACAGCAGGTGACGCAGCAGTGCGTGAAGCAAGCGCGTCACTACCTCGGGCTCGACCGGCCGGTCTACGTGCAGTACGGAAAGTTCCTGGGACGCCTGATTCCGATCAGCTTCAAGGGCGGTCCGCACGTGAAGATGCCGTCGCTCGGCATCTCCTTCGCGAACCGGCAGAAGGTGAACAGCATCGTCGGCGCCGCGGCGCCGGTGACCGCGTCGCTCGTCTTCGGCGGCGCGATCACATGGCTCCTGATCTCGATTCCGATCGGCGTCCTCTCGGCGCTGCGCCCGCGCTCGTTCTTAGATCGCGCCTCGATGACGTTCGTCTTGATCGGGATCTCCGCGCACCCGGTCTGGATCGGGCTGATCTTCCTCTACCTGTTCGCCTTCAAGACGCACATCTTCCCGTTAGGCGGCTACTGCAACGTGATCAATCCCCCCGCGGGGGCGAACTGCGGTGGACCCGTGCAGTGGTTCTACCACATGATCCTGCCCTGGCTGACCTTCGCGATCCTGTTCGCCGCCCTGTACGTGCGGATGATCCGGGCCAACGTGTTGGAGACCCTGAACGAGGACTACGTGCGGACCGCGCGCGCCAAAGGGGCGCCCGAGTGGCGCGTTCTCCGTTCGCACGTGCTGCGGAACGCGATGCTGCCGGTTGTGACGATGCTCGGAATGGACATCGCGCTCGGGCTCGGCGGCGCGATCTTCACGGAGAACATCTACGGCCTTCCGGGCCTCGGCCAACAAGTACGGCAGAGCCTCGACAGCTTCGATCTGCCGACGACGCAGGGCATCATCGTCTTCGGGACGGTCGCGATCATCTCCTTCAACCTCATCGTCGATCTCTTATACGCGGCTATCGATCCGCGAATCAGACTCGCGTAAGGTGCGCGTGTGAACTGTCGAGACGCATTCCTGGACGCGTAGCGTGGCCCTGCTCGAGGTCAACGATCTGAAGACGTACTTCAAGACCGACGACGGCATCGTCAAGGCGGTCGACGGCGTCAGCTTCGAGATCGAGAAGGGAAAGACGCTGGGAATCGTCGGCGAATCCGGCTCGGGCAAGAGCGTCACCTGCCTCACGATCATGGGCCTGAACAGCAAGCGAAACACGATGACCACGGGTACAGCGGTGTTCAAGGGCCAGGACCTGCTGGGCATGAGCACCCGCCGCCTGCGCGAAATCCGCGGCAACGACATCGCGATGATCTTCCAGGACCCGATGACGTCGCTGAACCCCGTGCACAAGATCGGGAACCAGCTGATCGAGGCGATCCTCCTCCATCAGGACGTGACCAAGAAGCAGGCGCGGGCGCGGGCCGTCGAGCTGCTCAAGGCCGTCGGGATCCCTCGCGCCGATCGCCGCGCCAACGACTATCCGCATCAGTTCTCAGGGGGTATGCGCCAGCGCGTGATGATCGCGATGGCGCTGATCAACGAGCCTGACCTGCTGATCGCGGACGAGCCGACCACCGCGCTCGACGTGACCACCCAGGCGCAGATCCTGATGCTGATCAACAACCTCCAGCGGGAATTCGGGAGCGCGATCATCATGATCACGCACGATCTCGGAGTCGTTGCCGAGACCGCAGACGACGTGGTCGTGATGTACGCGGCCGAGGTCGTCGAGCAGGGGTCGGTGGACGACATCTTCCACCGGCCGCGCATGCCGTACACGTGGGGGCTGCTCGGCTCGCTGCCGCGGCTGGACACGGAGACGGACCGCCTCGTCCAGATCAAGGGGCAGCCGCCCTCGCTGCTGCGGCCGCCGCCCGGCTGCCGGTTCCATCCCCGCTGCCCGTACGTCATGGAAGTCTGCAAGACGATCGACCCGCCGCTCGAGCCTGCCGAGGACAGTCGGAGCCATCTCGCGGCGTGTCATCTCGACGCCGACACGAAGGAGCGCGAGGCCGCCAAGCTGCTCTCCGGCACGATGGCGGAGGCGAGCTAGATGACGGAGACGGCGAGGGAGAGGGCGACCACCGACGGGCGCACCGGCAGGGAGCTCTTGATCGTCGAGGACCTGAAGAAGCATTTTCCGGTCACGCGCGGGATCATCTTCCAGAAGCAGGTCGCGGCCGTGAAGGCCGTCGACGGCGTCAGCTTCACCGTCAACGACGGAGAGACCCTCGGCGTCGTCGGAGAGTCCGGCTGCGGCAAGTCGACAATGGCGCGCTGCGTGATGCGCCTCCTCGAGCCGACCGACGGCAAGGTCATCTTCGACGGCCGCGACATCACGAAGCTCTCGCGCTCGGAGATGCGACCGATCCGGCGCGAGATGATGATGATCTTCCAGGACCCGTACGCCTCGCTCAACCCGCGTAAGCGCGTCGGCTTCATCGTCGCCGAGGGGCTCGAGGTGCACAAGATCGGCACCGATGCGGAGATCAAGAGGCGCGTACAGGAGCTGCTCGAGGTCGTCGGGCTCAACCCCGAGCACTACAACCGGTTCCCGCACGAGTTCTCGGGCGGGCAGCGCCAACGCATCGGCGTGGCGCGGGCCCTGGCCGTGAACCCGAAGCTGATCGTCTGCGACGAGCCGGTCTCCGCGCTCGACGTCTCCGTGCAGGCTCAGATTCTCAACCTGCTCAAGGACCTCCAGCGGGACTTCGGCCTCACGTACGTCTTCATCGCGCACGACCTCAACGTCGTCCGCCACATCTCGGACCGCGTCATGGTCATGTACCTCGGCCAGGTCGTGGAGGTCGCGGACGGCACCACGCTGTATCGGGAGCCCAAGCACCCGTACACCGGCGCGCTGCTTTCGGCGGTGCCGATCCCGGATCCGGAGCTCGGCCGCGCCCGCAAGCCGGTCGTGCTCGAGGGTGACGTTCCGAGTCCGATCTCGCCCCCGAGCGCCTGCCGGTTCCATCCCCGCTGCCCGCGCTTTCGCGAGGGCCATTGCGACGTGGAGGAACCGCCGCTCTACCCGATGGGCGACGGCCACCTGGCCAAGTGCCACTACCCGCTCGAACGCTGGCCCCTGACGGAGGAAGAGTTCCGTAAGCCCGGCCGGCAGCAGGCACTCACGGGCTAGGCCGTGCTGCTCGCGGCTCTCCGCCGCTTTCTCAAGCTCCTCGCCGGCGCCGCCGGCGTCACTGCCGTCGCCTCGGTCGCTCTCGGCCTGCTCTTCGGAGCGTCGTTGAGCCGGGCCGTGTCGATCGGTTTCTACCTATCCGGCTGCCTCCTCGTCTCGGCCGGGTTCTTCCTCGGCAACCGCGGCCCGGTGCGGTCGAGAGACGACAGGCCGATGCTGCTCTTCGGCTCGCGCTACCTGCGCTGGGCGACGCCCGAGGAGCGCGACGAGGCAATCAGCTCCTCGGCGGTCTTCGTCACGCTCGGCTTCGCGCTCATCCTGATCGGGGCCGCTGCCGACACAAGACACCGATTGTTCTAGGTTTTCGTACCGATTTCGTCCTAACTCCGACGCTATCTTCAGCGTCATAGGAAACGTGGGAGAACTAACGCTGTCAGACGACGCCTGTGGGCGCATCCGCGAGCTGACATCGCTCGAGCTCGACGGCGAGCTCAGCCAGCTCGATCGGGTGCGGATCGCCGTGCACCTCGGCCGGTGCGCGTCCTGCCGAGGTTTCCGGCAGCAGGTGCACGCAGCGACGCAGGCGCTCAGGGCAGCGCCGCTCGAGCGGCCGCGGCGCCAGCTCATGCTCCCGCGCCGGCGCTACACGGCGTCGCGGGCGATCCAGGTGGCCGGCGTGGCTGCCGTCCTCGTCGTGGCGACCAGCGTCGGCGCGCTCACGCCGCTCCACTCCTCTTCTCATTCACGTCGACCGAACGGCCCCTCCGCGTCGTCGCTACGGGCCTCGAAGGAGAGCGAGGCACGCGTTGTCCGCGACCTGCGGCTCCAGCAGTTGATCCCGCCGCCGCCGGTCGGGCGCGCGGGCGGGATTCAATAGGCCGCTCGCAACGTTCCGGCCCGAGCCGGGACGAGTATCGTGAGCGGTGATGCCGATCCCCTCGCTCGTTACCTCGTACGTCTGAAGCCTCGACCACGCCGCCCGGGTGGCGGCGCTGGAGCGCTCGTGGGAGCTCGCCAACTGGCAGGGCCTTGAAGAACGGCGCTTGGATAGACTCCGAGCGCGATTGAGGCGCCTCCGAGAGCGGCGCCTGTTGACCACTCTCGAGGAGACGCATGGCTGAAAAGCAGAACGTCGGCAGGGTTATCGAGATCAAGGGCGTCGTCGTCGACGCCGTCTTTCCGGAGCACCTACCTGAGATCAACACCGCGCTCCGGATCACGGTGCCCGAGAGCGACGGCCGGCCGGCGGTCGACCTGATCGCGGAGGTGCAGCAGCATCTCGGCGACGATCGACTTCGCGCGGTCGCGATGGACTCGACCGACGGCATCCCGCGCGGCGTCGACGTGATCGACACGGGAGGGCCCATCAGCGTTCCGGTGGGTAAGGCCACCCTAGGACGGCTCTTCAACGTCCTCGGCGACCCGATCGACGAGAAGGACGAGCCGGTCGACGCCGAGGAGCGCTGGCCGATCCACCGCGACCCGCCTCAGCTCGACGCGCTCGAGCCGACGACCGAGGTCTTCGAGACCGGAATCAAGGTGATCGACCTGATCGCTCCGTTCGTCAAGGGCGGAAAGGTCGGTCTCTTCGGCGGAGCCGGCCTCGGCAAGACGGTCCTCATCCAGGAGTTGATTCGCAACGTCGCCCAGGAGCACCAGGGCTACTCGGTGTTCGCCGGCGTCGGCGAGCGCACCCGCGAGGGGAACGACCTCTGGATCGAGATGACCGAGTCGGGCGTGATCGACTCCACCGCGCTCGTCTTCGGTCAGATGAACGAGCCGCCCGGCGCCCGGCTGCGAGTCGGCCTGAGCGGCCTGACGATGGCCGAGTATTTCCGCGACGAGGGCCGCGACACGCTCCTCTTCATCGACAACATCTTTCGCTTCGTCCAGGCGGGTTCCGAAGTCTCGGCGCTGCTGGGCCGGATGCCGAGCGCGGTCGGCTATCAGCCGACGCTCGCCACCGAGATGGGCCAGCTCCAGGAGCGGATCACCTCGACGCACCAGGGCTCCGTCACCTCGGTGCAGGCGATCTACGTCCCGGCAGACGACCTCACGGATCCGGCTCCGGCGAACACGTTCGCCCACCTGGACGCGTTCATCACTCTCTCCCGCGCGATCTCGGAGCAGGGGCTCTATCCGGCGATCGATCCGCTCGACTCGAACTCTCGCGCGCTCCAGCCTGACATCGTCGGCGAGGAGCA
>JBARRS010000160.1:0-1581 GCA_049644345.1 Gaiellaceae bacterium | reverse complement strand
GCCGCGGCCGGGTCGTCACCTGCCGGTACGAGAGCCGCGCGGCCGGAGACGCGGCTGACGCCGCTCCGGTCGAAGAAATCGACCACGGACGGCGGCTTCGTAAGGGGCAGGCCCGACCGCGCGGGAGTCGCAAGCGGCAGCTCCCGGGCCTGCTCCGGAACGACGGCGCCGGCAAGCGGAAGCAGTCGGTCGAGCACAACATGGAGCCCGGTACGGATGACGACGCGAACTTGCTCGGTGTGCGACCGGAGGTCGGCGGCGCCGACCGTGAGGGCGTTGGGCGCACCCCCGGGGCTCGAGACGCTCCCGTATGCCGGGCCGCCGGGGCCGTCGTTGCCAACGGGGGCGACGACCAGCGTATCGAGGCGGGTCGCCCCGTCGACCGCACGTGCCTCTGGGCTGTCGGCGAACGCGGCGTATGCAGCCGCGACCCCGACGAGCGCAATCCGCGCGGCGTCGTGGGCGTCCCCGTCCTGGTTGGGGTCGACTGCCCGCTCGAGCCCGGCGATCAGCTGGTCGGTGCGAGAGGAGACGGCCCAGTTCCCGGTCAGGTCACGCTGCCAACCGGCGATCCGGATCGGCAGCACCGAGGCGCCGGATGCGACGCCGGCGAGACCCGCCGGGCCCCCGGCACCGACGAGCAGACCGGCCATCTCGGTCCCGTGTCGCTCGACCTGCCTCGAGTCGTCGGGCTTGGCGGCCGCAAGGGCGGCTACGTCGCCGTCGCCGAGCACGTTGAAGCCGTCGAGGATTCGACCTCGCAGATACGGATGCGTGCGGTCTACACCTGTGTCGAGCAATGCAATCGTGACGCCGCGTCCGTCGTAGCCGGGGAGAAGGACGCCGGGCCGTTGAGCGATGCCGCGGGCGAGGCCCTGGCGTACGAGTCGCTGCGATGAGATCGACGCGGGATAGGCGGCGCGAACCGGGTAGACGCCGGCCACCTCCGGGCGCCGATCGAGCAGCGAGACCGCCGGCGCGTCGAGTGCCGCCGAGAAACCGTTGAGCACACGCGCGTAGTGGAACTCGACGTGGATTCGGATTCCCTGGGCGGCGAGGGTCGTCAGCAGTTGCTGCTGCGAGGCGATTGCCGCCGCCGTCCAGCGGCGCTCCTGGGCATCGCTCGCTGTCCCACCGGCCGCAGCGACGCGGTCGGCGAGGGAGGGCGAGTTGAGAACGACGAGCATGCGTTGTCCGACGGCGACCGGCGGCCGCGGTGCGCCGACCAGGCCGTGCCAAGCGGCAGCCGGCGAGCCAAGCGTGCGTTCCGCCGTTCGCGTGACTCCGACGCCGAGCGCGAGAGCGGTCGCGCCTAGGGCGATGACCGCAAGCGGCGCGAGCCGCCGCGCCTTAGCCGCTCGAAGCGTACGCATCGAGCCCAAGATAGCCGGGGGCCGCGATCGGCTCCCGGTACCTGGCGGCCGAGGCGATCATGGCCGCGTTGTCCGTGCAGAGCGCGAGCGGCGCCAGCGAGGCGCCGGGGAGGGCGGCGCGCAGCTCCGAGTTCGCGGCGACACCGCCGACGACCGCGACCCGCTCCGCTCCGATTTCCTCCGCCGCCGCGAGCGTGCGCTCGACGAG
>JBARRS010000159.1:0-29718 GCA_049644345.1 Gaiellaceae bacterium | reverse complement strand
CAGCCGGGCGAGCACGGGCACCGTCTTCGAGCTCAGGTACAGCGTTCGCCTCCACGGGCCCTGCTACCGCTGCCTGGCCGACGCCGTGCTCGAGCTGCCGATCTCCGCGAGCGAGTACCAGGCGACGAGCCCCGGCGAGTCAGACGAGCTGCGGACGCCCTATCTCGTCGACGACCGGCTCGACCTCTCTGCCTGGGCGCGCGATGCGCTCGCACTCGCGCTGCCCGACAAGATTCTCTGTCGCGCGGACTGTGCGGGGCTCTGCTCCATCTGTGGCGTCGATCTGAACGCCGAGCCGCACGATCACGGCGAGCCTGAGCCCGACTCCAGGTGGGCGGCGCTGGCCCAACTGCGCGATCGGCTCTAGGATCCGCAGGGGCGCATCGTGCTCGTCACGCACGACCGGCGCCTGCTCGAGTGCTTCGAGGCGACGCGAAGGATCGAGCTACCCGCGTAGCTATACTCGCCCGCCGTGGCTGTTCCCAAGCGAAAGACGTCCAAGTCGCGCCGCGACAAGCGCCGCGCCACCCACAGGCTCGAGGCGCCGCGCCTGAACCTCTGCCCTCAATGCGGGCGGCCCAAGCAGCCACACCGTGTCTGCCCCAACTGCAAGACCTATCGCGGACGGGACGTCGAGCCGCTCCGGACTCCCGCTCCCTAAATCCTTGGTCCGCGTCGCCGTCGATGCGCTCGGTGGCGACCACGCCCCCGGCGAGATCGTCGCAGGAGCGCTAGAGGCTGCCTCGGACGAGGTGCGTCCGGTTCTGTTCGGCCCGGCCGGGCTCGAGACAGGCGGGCTCGAGCTCGTCGAAGCACCGCAGGCGATCGGGATGCACGAGAAGCCCGCGGACGCAGTCCGGGGAAAGCCGGATAGCTCGCTCGTCCGCGCATGCCGAGCCGTGGGGGAGGGCGACGCCGACGCGGTCGTTTCCGCCGGGAACACCGGCGCGATGCTCGCCGCCGGACTGGTCGCGATCCGTCGCTTGCCGGGAGTTCGCAGACCTGCGATCGCCGTGGTGATTCCCTCGCGGCGAGGGCCCTCGGTCCTGCTCGACTCCGGCGCGAATGCCGACGGACGCCCCGAGCACCTCGTTCAGTTCGCGCACATGGGCGCCGTCTTCGCGCAGGAGGTGCTGGACGTCGCCGAGCCCGACGTGCGCCTGCTCTCGATTGGGGAGGAGCCCGAGAAGGGCGACCAGCTGACGCTCGAGGCCCACCGGCTGCTCGAGCAGACCGGAGGTCTGCGGTTCGGCGGTAACGCGGAGAGCCGCGAGCTCCTGCACGGGGCGGCCGACGTCGTCGTCTGCGACGGCTTCACCGGCAACGTCTGTCTGAAGCTGCTCGAGGGCACGATCAAGGAGGTGCTCGACGCGCTCCGCGCCGAGATCGAGGCGACGCCGCGCGGCATGCTCGGCGGCCTGCTGATCCGGCCCGCCGCGCGGCGCTTGCGCGACCGCCTCGATCCCGACACCTACGGCGGCGCATACCTGCTCGGGCTCCGCGGGCTCGTCGTGATCGCGCACGGAAACTCCGGACGCCGCGCAATCGCGAACGCAATCCGGCTTGCAGCGCGCGGAGTCGAGCACGACGTCGTCGGCCGCCTTGCGGAACGCCTTGGGGACAGAGGCGTGCTCCAGCACGCCGGTGGAGGGGGAAGGGGGGAACCGGGAGGTTCCCCCGGTTGAAATCCTCCGTGGGCGCGGCGACCCGAGCGGCGCGTGCACGGAGGCGAACAGGACGAAGAAGGGGGCTCGTAGGGGAAACCATGGTTTCCCCCACGGCGACTGAGCTGTAAGCGAAGGAGCGTGTTAGCATCCGCGCGCTCTAGACCCCGGCAAGTGAGGAGACATGGCGGCATCGCGAGAGGAAGTTTTCGAGCGGGTCAAGGAAGTCCTGACCGAGCAGCTCGGAATCGACGAAAGCGAGATCACAGAGGAAGCCTCGTTCCAGGAGGATCTCGACGCCGACTCGCTCGATCTCGTGGAGCTGATCATGGAGCTCGAGGATCAGTTCGGGATCAAGATCTCCGACGAAGACGCCCAAAAGATCCAGACGGTTGGGCAGGCTGTCGACTACGTCACGTCGCACCAGTAGAGACCTCAGCCGGCTTATCGACGAGCTGCCCGAAGAGCGGCTCGAAACCGTCTTCATGCACTCGTCGTGGGCGCCGGACCGGACGGAGTCCTACGAGCGGCTCGAGTTCCTCGGTGACAGCGTCCTCGAGCTCGCGATCGCACGGGAGCTCTACGACCGCTATCCGAGCTTCCTCGAGGGGCGGTTGGCGAAGATCCGGTCGCACGTGGTCTCACGCGCGAGCTGCGCCGTCGTCGCCCGTGAGCTGGAGCTCGACCGGCGTCTAGCTGAGCGCGGCGGAGACGCGCTGCCCGAAGAGGAGCTTGCAAGCCTCGCAAAGAACCGGAACGTGCTCGCGGCGTTGCTCGAAGCCTCGCTTGCAGCGCTCTTCCTCGAGCACGGCTTCGAGGCGATCGAGGGTGCGATCGTCGAGGGCTTCCGGGGCCGAATCGAGTACGCGCTCACGAGCCACGTCGACTACAAGACCGAGCTTCAGGAGGTGCTGGCGCGGCGGGGCCGGCAGGTCTCGTACTCCGTGCTCGAAGCCGAAGGGCCGCCGCACGACCGCATGTTCACCTGCGCGGCGCTGATCGACGGCGAGGAGGTCGGCCGCGGCACCGGCCGCTCGAAGAAGGCGGCCGAGCAGGCGGCGGCCCAAGAAGCGCTCGCGAAGGTCGGCGCCTAGAATCCCCTCGCTCCGGAAGGAGGCGAGATGGCCAAGCTGATCAATTGCGAATGCGGCTACCAGGTCCGCGGCGAGGACGACGATGAGCTCGTCGCCAACGCCGAGCAGCACATCCGGGAAGTACATCCGGACATGGAGGGACAGATGAGCCGCGAGCAGCTCCTCGGGATGGCCGAGGAGGCATAGCGACCGTTGACGGGCGCCGCTATCCGCGGCGCTCGTCAGACTTCTCGGCTCGTGCACCTGAGCGCGATCAAGCTGCGCGGCTTCAAGTCGTTCCCGGATCCCGTCGAGGTGAGGCTCGAGCGGGGGGTCGCCGTCGTCGTCGGTCCGAACGGGTCCGGGAAGTCGAACGTCTCCGACGGCCTGCTCTGGGCGGCGGGCTCGTTGAGCCCGACGGAGCTGCGCGCCGAGAAGCCCGATGACGTCCTCTTCGCGGGCTCCGGTAACCGCGGACCGGCGGATTTCTGCGAGGTCGAGCTGCTGTTCGACAACGCGGACGGCGGCTTCGAGGAGCTGGACTTCGCTGAGATCTCGATCGCCAGGCGGCTCCATCGGGGCGGGGAGGGGCAGTACGTCGTCAACCGGGCGCCTGTGCGGCGCACAGATCTCGTCGAGCTGCTCGCGGACGTCGGCCTGGGCGGCGGCCACAGCTCTGTGATCGGGCAGGGCCGCGTCGAGGAGGTGCTCGCTTCGAAGCCGGGCGAGCGGCGACGGCTCGTCGAAGAGGCGGCTGGGCTCGGAAAGTTCAAGAGCCGCCGTCACCGGGCCGAGCTCAAGCTCGCTCGGGTCCAGGTCCAGGTCGAGCGCGCGAGAGACGTCGAGGCCGAGGTCCGCAAGCGCCTTCGCCCCCTCGCGCTCCAGGCCACTGCTGCCGAGCGGGCCGAGCGGCTGGTCGGCGAGATCGCCGCGCTCGAAGCGCGGCTCGCGGAGCTCGACCTCCTCGAGCTCGAGGAGACGCTGTCGGAGGCGCAGGAACGCAAGACGACTGCAGGTCTCGAGCGCCGCTCGCTCGAGTCGAAGCTCGAGGCCCTGCTCGAGGAGCGAAACGGCGCCGAGGAGGAGCTCGCCGACGCGGCCGGCCGGCGCGAGGGCGCGACCGCGGCCCTCTATCGGCTGCGGAGCGCGGCGGAGCGGCTCGAGCTCCGGCGGGAATCGGCGCAGGAGCTGCTCGATCGACTGCGCGCCGAGCCGCCGCGACCCGCTCCGACAGCCGAGGATGAGCGGCTGCGGACGGCGCGGGAGCGGCTTGCAGCGCTTGAGGGTGCGCTTGCGGAACGGGAGGGACTGCCGCCGGCCGCGCGGACCCTGGCGGAGCGCGGCGCGACTCTCGCGCTCTCGCAGCTCGACGTCGAGGCCGGTCAGGAGCGCGCCGTGTCGGCCGCGCTGGCCCACCGGGCATCCGCCCTGGTGACGCAAGACGCGAGGGAAGCGCTCTCGCTGCTCGAGGAGGCGGCGTCGGCTGGGCTCGGCTCGCTGACCGTGCTCGTCGGTCAACGCCCGGAGGATCTCGTCGGCCGCTACCCGGTCATCTCGAAGGACGAGCTCCTGCGGTCGGCGGTGCCTGCCGTGACACCAGAGGGCTTCGGCTACGACCCCGAGCGCGGCGAGTTGTGGTTCGCGGGCGAGACCGCCGAAGCCGTCTGGCTCGAGCTCGAGAGCCGGCGGCGCTCGCTGGCTGCCGAGATCGAGCGCCTAACGAGGGCTACGCCTCCGACGCCGGTCCCACGGTCGGTCGAGCCGACTATCGTCCTCGGCGACCGGCTGTGCGCGGCCCTATCGGGCGCGGCCGAGCTCGCAGCCCGTTTCGAGGCGCCGCTACGGGCTCGGGTCGACGCGGGCTCGACGCGGAGCGGCGAGCTCGCCGGCGAGCTTCGACGGCTTGGAGGGGAGGAGGCGGAGCTGCGGCGGACGCTCGCCGAAGCGAGTGAGCGTGCCGGCGCGGTCGACGTCGAGCTCGCAAGGCTCGAGGCGGAGGCGGACGCGGCGCGGCGCCGGCTCGATTCCGCGGGCGCCCCGCCTGCGGAGGGCGACGACCGCGAGGAGCTCGGTGCGAAGCTCATCCGGCTTGAGCGTCGTCGGGAAGGCCTCGGGCAGGTCAACCCGCTCGCGAAGGAGGAGTACGAACAGGAGAAGGAGCGGCTCGGCGAGCTCGCCGTCCAGCGCGAAGATCTCGAGCGCAGCCTCGAGGAGCTCGAGCGCCTGCGGGCCGAGCTGACCGAGACCGTCGAGCGGCGGTTCGCCGAGACGTTCACGGCCGTCCAGAGCAACTTCGAGGAGGTCGCCGCAACCCTCTTTCCCGGCGGCGAGGGCCGGCTGCGGCTGACCGAGGCCGAGGACGAAGAGGATCCGGGAATCGAGGTCGAGCTGCGGCCGGCCGGCAAGCGGGTCACCCGGCTCTCGCTTCTCTCCGGCGGCGAGAAGGCGCTCGGGGCAATCGCGTTTCTGTTCTCGCTCTTCCTCGCGCGGCCGTGCCCGTTCTACCTGCTCGACGAGGTCGAGGCGGCGCTCGACGACACGAACATCGGTCGGTTCGTCGAGCTGCTGCGCCGCTACGCCGACCGGGCCCAATTCATCGTGATCACGCACCAGAAGCGGACGATGGAGGCGGCCGACGTCCTCTACGGCGTGACCATGGGCGGCGACGGCATCTCGCAGATCGTCTCGCGGCGTGTCCCGAGCGAAGCGCCGGCGCTCGCCACTGCGTGACCCGTACCTGGGCGGAGCTGCTGGGCGACGAGGCGTCGCCGGCGGAGAGCGAGGACCGGGCGGGACTGCTCGCCCGGTTACGCGACTCGCTCGGCAAGAGCCGGCGCGCGCTGACGGAGCAAATCGCCGCGGCGGCGTTCGACCCCGGGGACGCCGAGGCCTGGGAGCGGCTCGAGGAGGCGCTGATCGCCGCGGACGTGGGTGTGCCCGCGACTGCGGAGCTCGTTCAGCGGCTCGAGCAGCGCGGCGAGGTCGGCGATCTGCGCGAGGCGCTGGCCGACGAGATCGCCGCCCTGATGCCGGAACCAGGCCGGCTGAACCTGGACGGGCCCCCGGGTGTCGTCCTCGTCGTCGGTGTCAACGGCACCGGCAAGACCACGACGATCGGGAAGCTCGCGCACCGACTGCAAGAGCACGGGCACTCGGTCGTCCTCGCCGCTGCCGACACCTTTCGCGCCGCAGCGGAGGAGCAACTCGAGATCTGGGCGCAGCGGGCGGGAGCGGACTTCGTCGGCGGTCGCCGGGGCGGAGACCCGGCGGCGGTTGCATACGACGCGATCGAGGCCGCGGCGGAGCGCGGCCGCGACGTGGTCGTCGTCGACACGGCGGGTCGCCTGCACACCCAGACGAACCTGATGGAGGAGCTCGCGAAAATCCGGCGCGTCATCTCCGGCCGTCTCGAAGGAGCCCCACACGAGACACTGCTCGTGATCGACGCGACGACTGGGCAGAACGGTCTTCAGCAGGCCCGGCTGTTCGGTGACGCCGTCGACGTCACAGCCGTCGCTTTGACGAAGCTCGACGGCTCGGCGCGCGGGGGAGTCGCGATCGCGATCGCGCACGAGCTCGGGCTGCCGGTCAAGCTCGTCGGCGTCGGCGAGCGCCTCGACGATCTGCGTCCGTTCGATCCCGGCGACTTCGCCCGCGCGCTTGTCGGCGCCTGAACCGCACGCGCGAGAGTCACTCCTCCGGCGCAAAACCGTGACCCACGCGTGCGAACGTGCGCGTTACGCTCGCGCCATGGGCCGGGGAGGTGGGACCTCCCAGGCCAGACGCGTCAATCTGTTACGGCGCTCGCCTAGCGCTCGATCGCAAACGCGATGTTCACGGTCGTCCGGAACTCGGTGATCCGGTCGTTCTCGACCACTGCGCTCATCGAGACGACGTCCGCGCCATGAATCCCGCGCAACGTCTTCGCCGCTTCCTGAACGGCCGCCTCGGCGGCCTTGGCGAAGCTCTCGCTCGAAGAGCCGATGATCGTGATCACCTTTGCGACGTCAGCCATCTCGCCTCCCTCAATCGAATGCCGGAGAATCCATAACCGACGTGAGCATGCGCGAAACAGACTGCTTCGGCTGCCGTAAGCAGCGCGGTGAGGAGCCCGTACCCGGTGGATGGATCTACGAGAACGACCTCGTCTGCGCCAGCCACGCGTTCCGTCCGGAGCGGATCTCCGAGCCATACCTCGGCCACCTGCTCGTCGAGACCAGGCGTCACGCGCCCCAGTGCGCAGACCTGACGAGCGACGAGGCGCAGACGGTCGGGCGTGCTCGTCTCAAGCTTGGCACGCGTACTTCGCGAGGCGGAGGGCGCGGAGCAGCGAATCGCGCCGCGCTCTAGGGTCAGCGCCCGAGCAGAAGGTCGAGGGCGAACCGGGGGCAAAAAACAGCGCCGGTACACTCCGAAGCCGTGTTCGAGACGCTCTCAGACCGGCTCCAGAACGCGCTCGGCGACCTCCGAAAGCGCGGGATCCTCGACGAGGAGGCGCTCTCTCGCGCGATGCGCGAGATCCGGCTCGCGCTGCTCGAGGCCGACGTCAACCTCGAGGTCGTCAAGAACTTCGTAGGCCGTGTACGCGAGCGTGCGCTCGGCGCCAACGTGCTGAAGAGCCTGACGCCCGGGCAGCAGGTCGTGAAGATCGTGCACGAGGAGCTTGCGGAATTGATGGGGGCCGGCGATTCGCGCCTTGCTTTCGCCGGGAAGCCGCCGACCGTGATCCTGCTCGCGGGCCTCCAGGGCTCGGGCAAGACGACCGCGGCCGCGAAGCTCGCGCTGCTCCTGCGCAAGGAGGGCAAGCAACCGGCGCTCGTCGCGGCCGATCTTCAGCGGCCGGCGGCGGTCGAGCAGCTGGAGCAGCTCGGCCGCCAGGCCCAGATCCCGGTCTACAGCGAGGAGCGTCGCGACCCTCTCGCCGCGGCCCGAGTGGGCATCGACCGCGCCTCAGCGGAGGGAGTGGACGTCGCGATTCTCGACACCGCGGGCCGGCTCCACGTCGACGAGGCACTGATGGACGAGCTCGCGGCCATTCGGAAGGAGGCAAAGCCTCACGACGTGCTGCTCGTCCTCGACGCGATGACCGGCCAGGAGGCGGTGGGGGTCGCACTGGCGTTCCTCGACCGGGTCGCCTTCGACGGCGTCCTGCTGACGAAGCTCGATGGGGACGCCCGCGGCGGCGCGGCGCTCTCGGTCAAGGCCGTCACCGGAAAGCCGATCAAGCTTGCGTCGGTGGGAGAAAAACTCGACCAGATCGAGTACTTCCACCCCGACCGCATGGCCTCGCGGATCCTCGGCATGGGCGATGTCCTAAGCCTGATCGAGAAGGCCGAGCAGGCCACCTCCGAGGAGGAGCAGGCGCGACTCGAGCAGCGGATTCTCGCCGGGGAGTTCACGTTCGACGACTTCCTCGAGGCGCAACGAATGCTCCGGCGAATGGGCCCGCTCAAGGGTGTGCTCTCGATGCTCCCGGGAATCGGCAAGCAGCTGGACGGAATCGACGTCGACGAGCGCGAGCTCGGTCGCGTCGAGGCTATGGTGCTCTCGATGACGCCGCAAGAGCGGCGGCTGCCACGAATGATCGACGGATCGCGGCGCCGCCGAATCGCCGCGGGAAGCGGGACGACCGTCCAGCAGGTGAACCAGTTGCTCGCCGCCCGCAAGCAGATGGAGAAAATGATGAAGCAGTTGAAGCAGGGCAAGTTTCCGACACTGCCGCCGGAGCTGCGGCAGGCGGCAGGGAGGTGAGAACTTGGCGGTCAAGTTGAGACTGACCCGCGTCGGCTCGAAGAAGAACCCGCACTACCGGATCGTCGCGGCCGACTCTCGCTCGCCACGCGACGGCAAGTTCATCGAGATCGTCGGACGCTACGACCCCCAGACCGATCCCTCGACGATCGAGCTCGACGAGGAGAAGGTGCGGGGTTGGCTCGCGAAGGGCGCGCAGCCGAGCGCAACCGTGGGGCGGCTGCTGAAGGCAAAGAAGATCGAGCGTTAGATGGACGAGTTGATCCGGTACCTCTCGAGTCAGCTCGTCGACGATCCGGACTCGGTTCGGGTCGAGCGGGTCGAACGAGATGACGCGATCGTCCTCCAGCTCCATGTCGCCAAGGAGGACGTCGGCAAGGTGATCGGCCGCCAGGGGCGAATCGCGCGCGCGCTGCGGACGCTGGTCCGCGCCGGCGGCGCCCGCTCCGACCGGCGCACGCTGCTCGAGATCGTTGACTAGTGCCCCTAGCGACCTCGTGCCGGTCGGCCGCGTGGGCCGGCCGCACGGCCTCGACGGCTCGTTCGTCGTCGAGGGCGCCAGCGAGGCCGAAGAGCGCTTCGCTGTCGGTGCATCCGTCTACGCCGACGGGAAGCAAGCCCAAGTCGTCGCATCGAAGCGCGCCGGCGGCAGGCCGGTAATCCGGCTCGACCGCGCGGCCGAGCGCGGGACGACGCTCGCGGTACCCCGCGACGAGCTGCCGCCTCCCGCGCCCGGTTCGTACTACGTCTTCCAGCTCGTGGGGCTCGAAGTGGAGGAGGAAGGCGGTCGCGCCCTCGGACGTGTCGCCGACGTCACACCGGGTGTCGCGAACGACGTTCTGGAGCTCGAGTCGGGCCTCGTGCTGCCGCTGGTCGAGGACTGCGTCCGTGAGGTCGATCTCGAGGCGGGCCGGATCATTGTCGCCCGCGGATTCGCCGACCCTCGCTAACCTGCAAGCTCCTTTGCGGCTCGACGTCTTCACGCTGATCCCCCATGCTTTCGGGTGGCTGACCGAGCAACGGCCGCTCGCGGCCGTGCTCGGTGGCGAGCTCGAGCTGCGCCTGTTCAACTACCGTGAGACGACGCCGCTCTCGGCCGGACAGGTGGACGACGAGCCCTACGGAGGCGGGGCCGGCATGGTGCTCCGGGTCGACGTCGTCGCAGCGGCGCTCGAGGCGGCGTACGGCGGGCTGCCGCAGCATCGGGTCGTCGCCCTGACACCGCAGGGCAGGCAGCTGACGCAGGAAGTCGTCGAGGAGCTGGCCCAAGAGCCACGCCTGACGCTGCTCTCGGCTCGGTTCGAGGGCTTCGACGAGCGCGTTCTGATCCACCTCGCCTCAGACGCAATCTCGATCGGTCCCTACGTGCTCTCGGGCGGCGAGCTGCCGGCGATGGTGCTTGTCGACGCGATCGCGCGCAGGCTGCCGGGCGCGCTCGGAAGCGAGGAGTCAGGGGTCGTGGAGAGCTTCTCGCAGGAGCTCGAGGGCGGTCTCGAATATCCCCACTACACGCGGCCGTCCGAGTTCCGGGGTTGGCGCGTGCCCGAAGTGCTTCTCTCCGGAGACCATCGAAGGATCGAGGAATGGCGGAAAGAGCAGAGCCGACTACGCAGCGTCGGGTGAGGAACCCGATCGACCGCCTCACCGCCGGGCTGCCCCGCCCGTGGCGGGTGGCGATCGACTGGATCGTCACCATCGCGGGTGCGATCGGAATCGTGCTCGCGATCAAGGCTTGGGTCGTCAACCCGTACCGGATCCCGTCGTCTTCCATGGAGCCCACGCTGCACTGCGCCGGCCAGCCCGGCTGTCTCGCCCACCTCTCCGACCGCGTGCTCGCAAACCGCTTCATCTACCACTTCCGCAGCCCCCATCGCGGAGAGATCGTGGTCTTCAAGACGCCGAAGCTCGCGCAGCGGAGCTGCGGCGCCGGGGGAACGTTCGTAAAGCGGCTGATCGGACTTCCGGGCGACCTCTGGTCCGAGCGGGAGGGATACGTGTACATCGACGGAAAGAAACTGAACGAGCCGTACGTGAAGCCCGACCGCCGCGACCACGAGACGCATGCGCCGATCCGGATTCCGAAGGGCCAGTACTTCATGATGGGCGACAACCGCGCTTCCTCCTGCGACTCGCGCGTTTGGGGCGCCGTGCCCCGCAAGAACCTGATCGGGCCCGTCTTCGCCACCTACTGGCCCCCGAACCGCATCTCCTTCTACTAGCGTGCGCTAGCATGTCGCGGCGGCCCGGCGGGCCGTTTTGCGTGCGATGAACCAGCTGATAGAGAACCTCGAGCAGCGCCAGCTGCGTCACGACCGACCCCGCTTCAAGCCGGGCGACACCGTGCGTGTCCACTTCCAGGTGATCGAAGGCCAGCGCCGGCGAGTTCAGGTGTTCGAGGGGATCGTGATCAAGCGCCAGGGAGCAGGCGCACGCGAGACGTTCACCGTGCGCAAGCAGTCGTTCGGCGTCGGCGTCGAGCGTACGTTCCCGCTCCACTCGCCCAAGATCGAGAAGATCGAGGTGGTTTCGATCGGCGATGTCAGCCGGGCGAAGCTCTATTACCTACGCGGCAAGGTTGGGAAGCGGGCACGCATCCGCTCAAAGCGCGGCGCGGCGCTGCCGACCGACGAAGAGGCCGCACTGTCCGGGTCCTCCGAGCCTGAGGACGGCGAGCCCGAGGCCGAGCCTGAGGACGCCGAGCCCGAGGCGGCCGAGGCCGAGCCGGTCGCGGAGTAACGAAAGCGTCACGATCCCGGGCTACGGCCGTCGGCAGCGCTATCCTCGCGCCGTGCCGCCCCGCCCAGGCCGCAAGCTCCTTCAGTTCGACCGCAGGCTCGGCGCGCGCTTTGTCGCCGGGGCGGACGAGGCCGGCCGGGGGCCGCTCGCGGGCCCGCTGCTCGTTGCCGGTGTGCTGCTCGACTACGGGAAGCTGCGCGACCACCGCGTTCGCCCGCTTGCCTGGCTGAACGACTCGAAGCAATGCAGCGAGGCATCGCGTGAGGAGCTCTTCCGCGCCGTCGTCGGCTGCGCCGAACGGATCGTCGTCCGGGCGATCTCGCCTGCCGCGATCGATCGTGATGGGTTGCACCGCTCGAATCTCGCCGGGCTCCGCGCCGTCTTGACGGAGCTCTCGCCGCCTGCAGAGGTCTGCCTCGTCGACGGGTTCCGGCTCGGGAAGGATGCACCGGAGCACAGGGCGGTCGTCGACGGCGACGAGAAGAGCGCCGCGATCGCAGCGGCCTCGATCGTCGCCAAGGTCGTACGCGACCGGACGATGCGCCGACTCGATGCCCTCTATCCGCACTACGGCTTCTCCTCGCACGTCGGCTACATCACGCCCGCCCACTCTGCGGTCGTGCGCGAGCGCGGACCGTCCGAGATCCACCGGCGGTCGTTCGAGGCTCGCTGCTATGCGGAGCTCGCGGCGTCTGACGCGGCGTAGCACGACTGCGGAGGGCCGTGCCGCCGAGCGGCGCGCACGACTTCACTACCTCCTCCGCGGCTACCGTGTACTCGAGGCGAACGTCCGCGCGGGCGGGAACGAGCTCGACCTCGTCCTGCGGCGTGGACGGCGGCTCGTCTTCTGCGAGGTGAAGGCGAAGGGCGACGACCGCTTCGGCGATCCCTTCGAGATGGTCGGCGCGGAGAAGCAGCGGCGGCTGCGGCGTGCGGCCGAGGCATGGCTCGCGGCACATCCCGAGGCGCTCGAGTTGGAGATCTCGTTCGAGGTCACGGCGCTTCGCGGCGGCCGGCTCGAGCGGCTGCCGAACGCCTTCTAGCCAGGACTCCTGCGGACCCCGGAGAACTTGCTCCGGGCGATGGCCCGGACGCAGGACGCCCTCTACGCCGATCTCGACCTCGACCTTTCCTGGTCGGAGCGCGACCTTCCCGAGCGGGAGCGGACGAAGCACGTTCACCGCCTGCATCCCTACCTCGGCAAGTTCATCCCGCAGCTCGTCGAGGCGCTGCTCGAGCGGCACTTCCGCCCGGGTGGCCGCATCCTCGATCCGTTCGCAGGCTCCGGCACGACACTCGTTCAGGCGCTCGAGAGCGGCTTCCATTCCGCCGGGGTCGACATCGCGGCCTTCAACTGCCTCCTGATGGAGGTGAAGACGCGGCGCTACAACCTATTCGTGCTGGAGCGCGAGCTGCGCGACATCCACGGGCGGCTCGGGGAGCTGCCGGCTGCCCGTGAGCGACCGTCCGCCTATCTTCGCGAGTGGTTCGCGTCCGAGTCGTCGGCGGAGCTGCTCGCCTTCCGTCGCGCGCTCGCGGACTATGAGCACGCCGACGTACTCCGCGTGGTGCTCACGCGCGCGGCTCGGTCGGCGCGGCTGACGACGCACTTCGATCTCGACTTCCCCCGGGCCCCTCAGCGGGAGGAGTACTGGTGCCACAAACATCGACGGGTCTGCAGGCCGACCGCGAGCGCGCGACGGTTTCTCGCCCGCTACACGCTCGACACGCTCGAGCGGATCAAGGAGTTCTCTCGTGCGCGGGCGCGCGGGTGCGCTGCGACCGTGCTGCACGGCGACGCCCGCGAGCTCGACTTGGGCGCTCGTTTCGACGGCGTGCTCACGTCACCGCCCTATCCGGGGCTGATCGACTACCACGAGCAGCACCGTTACGCGTACGAGCTGCTCGACCTGCCCGACCGGCGTCCGCTCGAGCTTGGCGCCGCCGCGGGGGGCACGAGCCGCGCCGCGCTGGCGTGCTACTCGCAGGGGATCGTCGACGTGTTCCGCAACGTGAGCGGGGCCCTGCGGCCGGGCTCGCCAGTGGTCGTCGTCGTCAACGACCGGCGCGACCTTTACCCGGAGATCCTCGCCGCCGCCGGGCTGCGGCTCGAGCAGCGGTACCGCCGCCACGTCAACCGGCGCACGGGCCGGCGTGCGGGCGAGTTCTACGAGGACGTTCTCGTCGCTCGGTATTCCACTTCCGGCACGAAGGGGTGACGGACACGTAGCAAGACGCCGGCTAGCGTCGGGTTGGTGCTCGCACGAACGGTCACACACGCCCTCGTGGGGCTCGACGCGCGTCGCGTCGAGGTCGAAGCGCACCTGCAGCGCGGGGTTCCGGCGTTCGCGATCGTGGGTCTCGCCGACCGCGCCTGCCAGGAGGCCAAGGAGCGCGTCCGCAGCGGAATCGCATCCGCCGAGCTCGAGTGGCCGATGCGCCGGATCACTGTCAACCTTGCGCCGGCAGGCCTGCGGAAAGAGGGCTCGGGCTTCGACCTTCCGATCGCGCTCGCGATCCTCGCGGCCTCCCGGCAGATTCCGCACGAAGAGCTGCGCACGCACGCCGCGGTCGGCGAGCTCGCCCTCGACGGTCGCTTGAGGCCGGTTCGCGGCGTCCTCGCCGCGGCCGAGGGGGCAAAGCAGGCAGGCTTCGAGCGACTCCTGTGCGCCGCTGCCTCGGCGCCGGAGGCGGCGCTGGCCGGAATCGAGCCGGTCCCTCTGCGCCATCTCGCCGAGGCTGTTGCGTATCTCCGCGGCGAGTGCGATCCGCCGCCCTACGAAGCATCTGCGAACGGCGACGCACCGGAACCCGAAGCGCCGGATCTGGCCGACGTCCGCGGCCAGGAGCGGGCTCGCCGGGCACTCGAGCTCGCGGCCGCGGGCGCGCACAACCTGCTGCTCGCGGGCCCGCCGGGGACCGGGAAGACCATGCTCGCGCGCAGGCTGCCGGGGATCCTGCCCCCGCTCATGCTCGAGGAGGCGCTCGAGGTGACGAGGATCCACTCGGTCGCAGGGCTCCTTCCTCCCGGCCGGCCGCTCCTGACGACGCCACCGTTTCGGGCGCCCCACCACACTGCCTCGGCGCCGGCCATCGTCGGTGGCGGTCCGGGCCCGAGGCCCGGCGAGGTCAGCCTTGCCCACCGCGGCGTGCTGATGTTGGACGAGCTGCCCGAGTTTCCGCGCCCTACGCTCGAGGCGCTCCGGCAGCCGCTCGAGGACGGAACGATCAGCGTCGTCCGCGCGGAAGGGCGCGCCGTCTTTCCCGCGCGCTTCCAGCTCGTCGGGACTATGAACCTTTGTCCTTGCGGCGGGCGAGGAGATCCCGCCTTCGAATGCTCCTGTTCGATGCAGCGCCTCGCGGCTTTTCGGGACAAGCTCTCGCGGGCGCTCCTCGACCGCTTCGACCTGCTCGTGACCGTGCCGCGGGCACGCGCGCACGAGCTGGCGGCTGGGCCGGCCGAGTCCTCGGCGGAGATACGGGCACGCGTAGTCAGGGCGCGCGAGCTCGTCCGAGTCTCGCCCGCGGGGTGGACTCAGGAAGCCGACGACCTGCTCGCGCGCGCTGTCGAGCGGCTGCCACTGTCCGGGCGCGGTCGCGCTCGAGTGCGTCGCGTCGCCCGGACAGTGGCGGCTCTTGGCGGCGGCGAGGAGGTGCGGCCTGAGCATGTCGCCGAGGCGCTCGCATACCGGACGCCTGCAGAGTTGGGGAAGCCGTGAGCGAGTTGGCGCTCGCGGCCTTCGCCGCCGATACGGGGACGCACGTCGTCAGCGAGCCCGCCGGCAGGCGTTTTGCCACCTTTCGACGCCGGTTTGACGCGCGCGCGTACCTGGACGAGCTCGCTGCGCGCGGCGTCGACTGGATCGCACGGACGGACGAGCGCTACCCGCCGCTCCTCCGTGCCCTGCACGATCCGCCGCCGGGCCTGTTCGTGCGCGGCTCGGGCAGCGCTGACCTCTTGCGCCGCCGTCTCGTCGCGCTCGTCGGGGCCCGGTCGTGCTCTCCGTACGGCAGCCAGGTGGCGCGGATGCTGGGCCGCGAGCTCACCGGGGCCGGGCTCGTTGTCCTCAGCGGCCTTGCCCGCGGCGTCGACGGCGCGGCCCATCGAGGGGCGCTCGAGGCCGGAGGGCCAACCCTTGCCGTTCTCGGGTGCGGGGTCGACCGGGACTATCCGGCGGCGCACCGTGAGCTCGCCGCGCGGATCTGCGAGGACGGTCTCGTCGTCTCCGAGTATGCGCCCGGAGTCGAGCCCGCTCCGTGGCGGTTCCCCGCGCGAAACCGGATCATCGCCGGCCTCTCCGAAGCGACGGTGATCGTCGAGGCTCGCGAGCGGAGCGGCGCTCTGATCACCGCGGACCTGGCGCTGGAGGCCGGACGGGAGGTCTTCGCGGTTCCGGGTGAGATCACGAGCGCTCTCTCCGTCGGCACGAACGGGCTCCTTCGCGCCGGCGCGGCGGCGCCTTTGCTCAGCGCGGAAGACGTCCTGGCACAGCTCGGCGTCGAGCCCGCCGCGTCCTGCGAGATCCCGTTGTCCGAGGCCGCGCGCTCCGTTCTCGATCGCCTAGCCGATTCGCCCGCTTCTTCCGACGAGCTCACCCGTGCGACGGGATGCGATGCCGCCATGGTCGCCGCGGCGCTCGCGGAGCTCGAGCTGGCGGGACTCTCTGCTGAGGCGGAGGGCGTCTACAGGGGGGTGAGGCCGCAGGGTTAGCATCAGCCGCCGTGACGACAACTTCATACTGGCTCGAAGAGGAACGCGAGGTGCTCCCCGAGCGGCGGCTCGCGGGCCGGGTGGACGTCGCTGTGGTCGGCGCCGGGGTCACCGGCTGCGCCTGTGCGCTGACGCTCGCCGAGTCCGGTCTCCGTGTCCGCGTCCACGAGGCCCGCGAGATCGCCGGCGGCGCAAGCGGGCGTAACGGCGGTTTCGCGCTGCGCGGCGCGGCACCGCCGTACGATGTCGCTCGGCGCGAGCTCGGCGGCGAGCGGGCACGGGGCCTTTGGGCGTTGACCGAACGCGCGCTCGACAAGCTAGAGTCGCTGGCCGGGGACGCGTTCCGCAGGACGGGCAGCCTTCGTCTGGCCGCCGATCTCGAGGAGGCCCGGGAGCTGCGCAGTGAGTTCGACGCCTTGCGCGCGGACGGCTTCGAGGTCGAATGGCGCGGCGAGCTCGCCGGTCCGCTCCGAGGTCGCTTCGTCGGCGCGCTCTTTCACCCGAGCGATGGGTCGCTCCAGCCTGCTCGTTGGGTGCGGAGGCTGGCGCGACGTGCGGCGGAAGCGGGAGCAGAGCTACGCGAGCACTCACGCGTCGAATCGGTCGAGGCCCTCGATGCCGACCAGGTCGTGATCGCCACAGACGGCTACACGCACGGTTTGCTCGAGTCGCTCGACGGAGCCATCCGCTCAGTGCGCGGCCAGGTCGTCGTGACCGAGCCGCTCGGACGGGTCCTCTTCCCTTGCCCGCATTACGCGCGCCACGGCTACGACTACTGGCAGCAGACTCCGGATCGTCGGCTCGTCGTGGGCGGCTTCCGCGACCGAGCGCTCGAGAAGGAGTTCACCACGGAGGAAGCCACGACGCCGATCGTTCAGGCGGCGATCGAGCGCTTCGTCAAGGAGCTCTTGGGGACGCTGCCGCGGATAGAGCGCCGCTGGGCCGGCATCTTCGGGCTCACCGCCGACCTCCTTCCCCTGGCCGGTCGCGTTCCTGGGCACGACCGGGTCTGGGCAGCGTGCGGCTACTCCGGTCACGGCAACGTGCTCGGGCTCGCCTGCGGCGACCTCGTCGCGAATGTGATCGCAGGCCGTCCCGCGCCGGAGCTCGAGCTCTTCGACCCGGCGCGGCTGCTCTCGTCTTAGCCCTCGCCCTCCCGTTTCGCGTCACCCGATGTCGACGTACGCGAGGTCGCGAAGATCGCCTGCATCCGCATCTTCCTCGAGCCGCTCCATCGCAGCGAGCGCGATTGCAAGGTCCTGGATCGCAAGGCCGGTCGAGTCGAATGCCGTGATCTCCTCATCTGCTTGACGGCCCGGCGCGCGTCCTGCCAGCACGTCGCCGAGGTCGGTTACATCCCTGCGGCCGAGCACGCCTGCCTCGACTGCGTGGGCGAGCTCGCCGTTATGACTGGCCTGCTGCCAGTCGTCGCAGAAGACACGCACGCGGGCGAGCTCTTCGACGGCGATCTCAGCCTTGCCCGGCCCGTCGGCACCCATCAGGCTGACGTGCTGGCCGGGCTGAAGCGATCCCAGAGGCAGCACGAGCTGGTGCCCTGGCGTCACCGTTGCAAGGAGAGCGGCGGCGAGCGCATCTTCGCGGTGCGCCGCAACGGCGGCGCCGAGCTCCGCCGCCGCCGTGCCCGCGCGGTCGGCATCGACATCCCACAGCACCACGTCGTGACCACGGGCGACGAAGCTTCGCGCCACGGCCTTGCCGTTGACACCCGCGCCGATGACCCCCGCCGTCCCGGCGTCGCTGCGCCCGAGCGTTTCGGCTGCGAGCACCGCGGCGGCGCCGGTCCGGAGCGCCGTCACCGACGCCGCATCCAGCAACGCTCGTAGAGAGCCGTTCGAGGCGTCGGACAGGAGGACCAGCCCCGTGACCGTCGGCAGCCCCCGCTCCGGATTGCCGGGGAACGACGTCACCCACTTCAGTAACGCGTGGCCGCCGCCGAGCGCGGGCATCGCGCGGAAGTCCCCGGCGGGGTAGGCCGGCACGTAGACCTTCGGCGGCATCGTCCACTCGCCCAGCGCGTACGCGACGAAAGCTTCTCGCACCGCTTCGACCGCACGCTCAGGCGATACGGCGGCCTCGACGTTGGGAGCCGTGAAGAGCGGGATCACCTTGCCTAGAGCGCCTTGATGCCAGCGATCAGGTGCGAGATCGAGTCCTTGGCATCGCCGAAGAGCATCACGGTCTTCGGGTTCACGAAGAGCGGGTTCTCGATCCCCGCAAAGCCCGGGTTCATCGAGCGCTTGAGCACGACGACGCTCTGTGCCTGGTCGACGTTCAGAATCGGCATCCCGTAGATCGGGCTGGCCGGGTTGTTGCGTGCGTCGGGGTTCGTGACGTCGTTTGCCCCGATCACGAGCGCGACATCGGTGCGCAAGAACTCCGGGTTCGCCTCGTCCATTTCCTTCAGCTGCGGATAGGGGACGTTCGCCTCGGCGAGCAGCACGTTCATGTGCCCCGGCATCCGGCCGGCGACCGGGTGGATCGCGTAGCTCACCTCGACTCCGCGCGCCTCCAGCAGGTCGGCCAGCTGCCGGACGTCGTGCTGGGCCTGCGCCACCGCCATCCCGTAACCAGGGACGAACACCACTTTGTGCGCGTAGGCCAGCATGACCGCGACGTCGTCCGCGCTCGCTGAGCGCACGCTGCCGCCGTCCGTTCCCGCCGCCGCAGCGGCGGCGCTCGGCGCAAGCTGCCCGAATGCGCCGAAGAGCACGTTCGCGATCGAGCGGTTCATCGCCCGGCCCATGAGGACGGTGAGCAGCGTTCCCGAGGCGCCGACGAGCATCCCGCTCACGATCAGGACGTTGTTCTCGAGCTCGAAGCCGGTCGCCGCGGCGGCGAGACCGGTGAATGCGTTCAGCAACGAGATCACGACCGGCATGTCCGCGCCGCCGATCGGAAGCACGAAGAGGACACCGAAGAGTAGGGCGCCGAGGATGAGCGCGTAGAGCAGCCACTGCCGCTCGGTCCCCGCGACGACTGTGATTCCTACCCCGAGCAGGGCCGCGAGAAGCAACAGGTTCCCGACCTTCTGGCCCGGATAGACGATCGGCCTGCCCCTGACCAGCTCCTGGAGCTTCGCGAACGCGACCATCGAGCCCGCGAACGAGATGCTGCCGATCAACGCCGAGAGCATGATCGAGGCGCTGATATCCGTCTTGAGCGTGCCGGGAAGAGGAGCGCGGTTGTGGAACTCCGCGAGTGACACCAGGGCCGCCGCGCCGCCGCCGACGCCGTTGAACAGCGCCACCATCTGCGGCATCGCGGTCATCTTCACCTTCCGGGCCGCGACCGCTCCGAAGGAGCCGCCGACTACCATCCCGACCGCGATCTCCCAGTAGCTGACGATCTCGCTCTGCGCGAAGGTGACCCCGATCGCGACGAGCATCCCGACCGCCCCGATCCAGTTGCCGCGTCGCGCAGTCGCCGGGTGCGAGAGGAAGCGCAGCGCGAGGATGAACGCCACGATCGTGATCAGGTAGAGGAGGTCGGTGGTGGCCTTGCTCACCGCTCGCGAGGCTCGCCACCGTCGGTTTCGGCAGCACCAGCCGGCTGCTCGCGCTTCTTGAACATCTCGAGCATCCGGTCGGTGACGACGAAGCCGCCGACGACGTTCGCAGAGGCGAGCACGACGGCGGCGAGGCCGACGATCAGGGTCAGCGTGTCCTTGTGTCCGAGACCGGCGACGAGCATGGCGCCGACGATCACGATTCCGTGGATCGCGTTCGTGCCCGACATCAGCGGGGTGTGCAGGAGCGTCGGAACCTTCGAGATCACCTCGAAGCCGAGGAAGATCGCCAGTACGAGGATCGTCACCTCGAACGTGAGCAGCAGGCCATGGCTCATCTCGCCCCGCCCTTTGGAGACGTGTCTCGACCCAAACCCCCACCCTGGGTCGGGGTGATTTTCCCGCCGCCCTCGCGGTCGACGATACCGCCGCTCAGGCGCTCCGAGTGGGTCTGTTCCGTGCCGATCCATCCACATTCGTTCAAGCGGCCACCTCCTCTCGACGCGTGACGCAGGCTCCCGCCGTGATCTCGTCGTCGAAGTCGAGCTTCAGCTCGCCGTCGGGTGCGAGGTGCTGGAGCAGAGCGACGACGTTTCGCGCGTACAACTGACTCGCGTGGAACGGCATCGTCGCCGGCAGGTTGGTGTATCCGATCAAGGTGACGCCGTCGCGCACGATCTCCTCGCCCGGTTCCGTCAACTCGCAGTTTCCGCCCGCCTCGGCTGCGAGGTCGACGATCACCGACCCCGGCCGCATCGCGCGGACGGCGTCGGCGGGTATCAGCTTCGGCGCCGGCCGGCCCGGGACGAGCGCCGTGGTGATCACCACGTCGAAGTCCGGGATTCGCTGCTCCAACTCCTCCTGCTGGCGCCGCTGCTCGTCCTCGGTCAGCTCGCGAGCGTAGCCTCCCGCCGCCTCTTCGCCGACGATCCCGAGGTCGAGAAAGCTTGCGCCGAGGCTTTCGACCTGCTCGCGGACGACCGGGCGGATGTCGAAGCCCGAGACGATCGCGCCGAGCCGCCGCGCCGTCGCGATCGCCTGGAGGCCGGCGACGCCCGCGCCGAGCACGAGCACCTTCGCCGGGGCGACGGTGCCCGCCGCAGTCATCAGCATCGGAAAGAATTTCGGCAGCCGGTCGGCCGCCAGCAGCGCTGCCTTGTAGCCGGAGACCGTCGCCTGCGACGACAGCGCGTCCATCGGCTGCGCGCGGGTGATCCGGGGGATGGACTCCATCGCGAACGCGACGACGCCCCGCTTCACGAGCAGGTCGATTCCCTCGCGGTCTGTCAGCGGCTGGAGGAACCCGACCAGCACTTGGCCCTCTTGTAGCTGCTCGATCTCCTCCGCGCTCGGCTTCTGCACCTTGACCACGGCCTCGGCGCTCCAGGCGTCGTCGCCGATCGCGGCTCCCGCCTCCTCGTAGGCGGAATCAGGGAACGACGCTGCTTCGCCCGCGCCGCTCTCGACCTGTACGGCGAAGCCGGCGCCAAGCCGCGAAACGAGCTCGGGGACGAGCGCCACGCGCCGCTCGCCCGGCGCGCTCTCCTTCGGGACCCCGACCTTCATCCGCGGCGAACCCTATTACGTCGGCCGCGGTTAGAGTTGCCGCCATGCCGGCGCGCCTCGCGGAGATCGCCGACAGCTTCTTCACGCCCGCCGTCCGAGATCTCGTCCCGTACGAGCCGGGCAAGCCGGTCGAGGAGGTTCAGCGCGAGCTCGGGCTCGAGCGGGTCGTCAAGCTGGCCTCGAACGAAGGGCCCTTCGGACCGCTGCCCGAGGCGCTCGAGGCGATCGCCCGGATCGGCCCCGAGCTGAACCGATACCCCGATGGGGGCGCCTATCGGCTGCGCACGGCGCTCGCAGAGCGGTACGACGTCCTCTTCGAGGAGGTCGCCGTGGGCGCCGGCTCAGATGGGCTCGTCGACTGCCTCTCGCAGGCGTTGCTCGACCCGGGCGACGAGATCGTCTGCGGCTGGCCCTCCTTTCCGAGCTACGTGATCGACGCGCGCAAACTGGCCGCGACTCCCCGCACGATTCCCCTCCACGAGCACCGCTACGACCTCGAGGCGATGCTGGCCGCGATCACGCCGCGGACGAAGCTCGTCTACGTCTGCCACCCCAACAACCCGACTGGGACGATGAACACGCGGGCTGAGCTCGATGCGTACTTCGACGCCGTCCCCGAGCACGTCCTGACGGTGCTCGACCAGGCGTACCTCGAGTACATCGACGACCCGTACTACCCAGACGCGATCGAGGAGTATCTGAAGCGCGGCCGAAGAGTTGTGGTGCTGCGCACGTTCTCGAAGATCTACGGACTCGCCGGCCTCCGCATCGGCTACGCCGTCGCGCCAGAGCCGGTGGTCACGGCGATCAACAAGGTCAAGCGCGCTTTCGACGTCACGGCGCCCGCGCAGGAAGCCGCCCTCGCCAGTCTCGACGCCGCCGACGAGCTCGAGCGGCGGCGTCGCGTCAACGCCGAAGGCCGCCCCGCGATCGACCAGGCCCTGCGGGAGCACGGATTCGAGCCCGCCGGGCCCGCTGTGGCGAACTTCATCTTCACCGAGGTCGGAGAAGACTCCCGCTCGCTGTTCGAGCGCCTGCTGGGCGAAGGCGTGATCGTGAGGCCGACACACGGCTTCGGGGCGCCGCATGCGATCCGCGTCACCGTCGGGACGGCCGAGGAGAATGCGCTGTTCGCGGCGGCGCTCGGCCGCGTGACGGGGCGTCTTGCCACGGCCTGAAGGGGCGAAAAGCCCCCTTCTAAGGGACGGAAGGCCCGTTACGCTTGGAGTGCCGTGCAGGTTCCGCTAGCTGGTAGGCAGCTCGGGCTCCTCAGGCGCGAGCCGAGCTTCCGGCTGCTCTTCCTGGCGACGCTCGGCTCGGGCGCGGGCACCTGGCTCGCACTCGTCGCGCTGCAGATCGACGTGCTCCACCGGACGCACTCGCCACTCTGGATCAGCGCGCTCCTGATCGCAGATCTGGTGCCGATGTTCGCGCTCGGGATTGTCGCCGGGCCGCTGATCGACCGGCTCTCGCGCAAGCGGCTGATGATCGCGTCGGACCTGATCCGTTTCGGCGTCTTCTGCGCCCTGCCGTTCGCCGGCAGCGCGACGGCGATCGTCGCGCTCGCGGCTGTCGCCGGCCTCGCATCCGGAATCTTCCGGCCGGCCGTCTATGCGGGCGTTCCGAACCTCGTCGGCGATCCCGACCTCCCGAGGGCGAACTCGCTCCTGCAGACGATCGACAACGTGAGCTGGGCGGCCGGCTCGATCGTCGGTGGCGCCCTCGTCGCCGCGCGGGGGCCCCACCCGGCGTATTGGCTCAACGCCGTCACCTTCCTGATCTCCGCTGCGCTACTGGCTCGAATCCCGCAGCAGCTCCTCCAGAGGGGCCGCGCGGCCACGCGCGGGCACCTGCATGACCTCGCGGACGGGTTCGCGCTCGTCCTGCGCTCCCGAGCACTGCTGACGGTGCTCGTCACCTGGAACGTCGTGATGCTTGCAAATGCCGCCGTCAACGTGGCGGAGCCGTTTCTCGCCACCATCAGCTTCTCCGCGGGCAGCTTCGGCCTCGGCCTGCTGATGGGGTCCGCCGGCGTCGGGCTCGCGCTCGGCGCGCTCCTCGCATCCTCGTTCATCGAGCGTCGCGGGCTTGCGAACGTCTACGGCGGGGCGATCGCGATGATGGCGCTCGGCGTGGGTGCCGCCGCCGCCTCCCCAGACGTCTGGGTCGCAGCGGTCTGTGTCATCGTCTCCGGGGCAGGGAACGGGGCGGCGATCGTCTGCAACGCGCTGCTCGTCCAGAGGGGCGCGCCGGACCAGCTGCGGGGGCGTGCGTTCACCGTGCTGATGAGCGCGAATACGGCGATGCTTGCGCTCGGCATGGTCGCGGCAGGGAACCTCACCGGAGAGATCGGCGCCCGCTGGATGTGGGCCGCCTCGGCCGGCCTCTCGGTGGTCGCCGCTTTCGTCGGGCTTTCGCTCGCGAGCCGTGTCAGGGAACAGCGGCCGCCTTCCGAGCGCGAGCCGCTGCCGGCGCTCGGCGCCGCCGGTCGCGCGGAGTAGCCGTACGATCTGAGCGTGGCGCGCCGCCGTGAGTTCACGCGCGAGTCGCTCGCCGCCGGCGTGCGGGCGGGCGAGAAGCGCGCCCTCGCGCGCGCGATCACGTTGGTCGAGAACTCGGATCCGCTCGCGTACGAGCTCGTCCGCGAGCTCTATCCGGAGACGGGGCGTGCCTACGCCGTCGGGATCACAGGGCCTCCGGGCGTCGGCAAGTCGAGCCTGATCGCGGCCCTCATCCCGCACGTGCGCGCGCGCGAACAGACGGTCGGCGTCATCACGGTCGACCCGTCGAGCCCGTTCTCGCAGGGTGCGCTCCTCGGCGACCGGATCCGGCTCGCCGACCACTTTCTCGACCCTCAGGTCTTCATTCGCTCGATGGGGACGCGCGGACACCTCGGCGGGCTCGCCGAGGCGACGCTGCAGGCAATGCTCGTCCTCGACGCGTCGGGCAAGGATTTCGTCTTTCTCGAGACGGTCGGCGCCGGTCAGAGCGAGGTGGAGGTGATCTCGATCGCCGACACCGTTGTCCTCGTGCTGATGCCGGGCTCCGGCGACTCGATTCAGGCGCTGAAGGCGGGAATCATGGAGATTCCGGACGTGATCGCCGTCAACAAGATGGATCATCCCGCGGCGAAGACGATGCTGAACGAGGTTCGCTCGATCCTCTCGCTCGACCGCGACAGCGACTGGCGCCCGCCGATCGTGCTCACCGAGGCGATGCGCGGGGAGAACGTCGAGGAGCTCTGGGCAAAGGTCGAGGAGCATCGGACTCACCTGGAGCAGGCGGGTCAGCTGGAGGAGCGGCGTCGCAGGAACCTCTCGGGCGAAGTCTTCGCGGTCGCGTCCGCCCGCGCGAAGACCCATCTCGAGCAGACGGTCGCCGGCGATCCAGAGCTACAGCGCCTCCTGGACGAGGTCCAGCGACGTGAGCTCGACCCCCTCACCGCGGTTCGAGAGATCATGGAGAAGGTATTCCGGCTATCCGATGGCAATACAGACGGCACCCACGCTTAGCGAGATCGAGGCCGCCCGCGCGCGGATCGACGGAGTCGCACGAGTCACTCCCGTCTACGGCTCCGATACGTTCTCGCGCCTGTTCGGCCGCGAAGTCACGCTGAAGGCCGAGAACCTTCAGCGCACCGGCTCGTTCAAGGTCCGCGGCGCGTACAACAAGATCGCGACTCTGCGGCCTGAGGAGCGGACCGCCGGCGTCGTCGCGGCCAGCGCCGGCAACCACGGCCAGGCGGTCGGGTGGGCGGCGCGTGAGGTCGGCGTGAGGGCGCGCATCTACGTGCCGCAGGACGCGCCGATGGCCAAGGTCGAGGCCTGCCGCAACTATGGCGCGGAGACAGAGCTCGTCGGCGCGACGTTCGAGGACGCACTTGCGGCTGCGCTCGAGTACGCCGCCTCCACAGGCGCTACGTTCGTCCACCCCTTCGAAGATCCGCTGGTGATCGCGGGGCAGGGGACGATCGGGATCGAGCTCGCCGAGCAGGTGCCTGAGGTCGAGACTGTGCTGATCCCGGTCGGCGGGGGCGGCCTCGCGGCCGGTATCTCGCTCGCGCTGCGGGCGACGCGCCCGCAAGTGCGGATCGTCGGCGTCCGCGCCGGGCTCTCGGGCTTCACCATCGCCGACGGAATCTTCGTCAAGCACCAGGGCGAGGCGACGATGCGGATCCTCGAAGAGACCCTCGACGGGTTCGTCGACGTCACGGACGAGTCGATCACGCAGGCGATCGTGCTCCTACTCGAGCGGACGAAGCTCCTCGTCGAAGGCGCGGGCGCGGTGGGAATCGCGGCGTTGCTGGAGGGGAAGATCGGCGGCTCGGGGTCGGTCGCCGTTCTGCTCTCGGGCGGCAACATCGACCCGACGCTGCTGATCTCGGTGATGCGGCACGGCCTAACGGTTGGCGGCCGGTATCTCGTCATTCGAACGAGGGTGCCCGACCGGCCCGGAGAGCTCGTCAAGCTGTTGACGCTGATCGCGCAGGAGCGGGTGAACGTCGTCTCGGTCGAGCACCACCGCGAGGGAATGCGGGTCTCGGTTGCGGAAACAGAGATCGAGCTGACGCTGGCGACGCGCGACGACGAGCACTGCGCCACGCTGCTCGCGGCGATGCGGGACTGGGGCTACGCGGTCGAGCCGCTGACCTGAAACCGCGGCACCGGCGCGAAGAGCTTGCGCAGGGAGCGCGGCGCCCGCCGCTCGACGGACGGCACTTCCGCCAGAGGATGGAGCCGGGCACGGCGAATCTCCTCGGCGCGAATCGCGGAGGAGAGCTGATAGCTGAGCATCGCGTTCATGACCACAGGACGCCTCTGGGGCATCGGATCTTCCGAGGGATGCTGCTTAGACTCCGGCCATGAGGGTGTGCGAGAAGTGCGGTCGGCACAACGCCGAAGATGCTCGTTTCTGCTCGAGCTGCGGGGCTGCCCTCGTCGAGGCTCCTGCCCGCGAGGAGCGGAAGATCGTGACGGTGCTCTTCGCCGACCTCGTCGGCTTCACCTCGCACGCGGAGCGGCTCGACCCAGAGGACGTGCGGGCGATGCTCGCGCCCTACTACGCGCGTCTCCGCACGGAGCTCGAGCACTACGGCGGGACGGTCGAGAAGTTCATCGGCGACGCCGTCGTGGCCGTCTTCGGCGCGCCGGTTGCCCACGAGGACGATCCCGAGCGCGCGGTTCGAGCGGCGCTCGCCATCCGGGAGTGGATCGGGGAGCAGGGCGAGGACCTCCAGGCGCGCATTGCCGTCAACACCGGTGAGGCCCTCGTCACGCTAGGAGCCCGAGCGAACGAGGGCGAGGGGATGGTCGCAGGCGACGTCGTCAACACCGCCGCGCGGCTGCAGGCGGCCGCGCCGGTAAACGGGATCCTGGTCGGCGAGAGCACGTACCGTGCGACAAGTCGCGTGATCGACTACCGGGAGGCGGAGCCGGTCACGGCGAAGGGGAAGGCCCAGCCGGTAGCGGCGTGGGAGGCGCTGCAAGCGCGGTCTCGTTTCGGCGTCGACGTCGTTCAGGTGGGCGCGCCGCTCGTGGGCCGCCGCCGCGAGCTGGATTTCGTCACCGACGCCCTCTCCCGGGCGCGTGAGGAACGGACTCCGCAGCTCGTCACGCTTGTCGGGGTGCCGGGGATCGGCAAGAGTCGCCTCGTCTACGAGCTGTCGCTGATCGTCGACGCCGAGCCGGAGCTGGTCTACTGGCGGCAGGGTCGCTCGTTGCCCTACGGCGACGGCGTGACCTACTGGGCGCTCGCCGAGATGGCCAAGGCGCAAGCCGGCATCCTGGAGACCGACTCGCCCGAGGAAGTCGAGCGAAAGCTCGCGGAAACGGTTGCCGGCCTCCGGACGGAGGGTGCGCAGCGGATCCTCGAGAACCTCCGACCCCTCCTCGGGCTCGGTGCAGACGGCGAATCGGGCGGCGACCGCTCCGGGCGTTTCGCCGCCTGGCGGCAGTTCTTCGAGGCCCTTGCGGAGCAGCGCGCGACGGTGCTCGTGTTCGAGGATCTGCATTGGGCAGACGACGACCTGCTCGACTTCGTCGACCACCTCGTCGACTGGGGCTCCGGGGTGCCGCTCTTCGTGGTCTGCACCGCTCGTCCCGAGCTGCTCGATCGGCGCCCGGGGTGGGGCGGGGGGAAGCCGAACGCCCTGACGCTCTCGATCTCTCCGCTGTCCGACGAGGAGACGTCCCGTCTGCTGGCGGCGCTCGTCGAGAGGGCCGTCCTGCCGGCCGAGCTACAGGCGTCGCTCCTGGCGCGTGCCGGCGGGAATCCGCTCTATGCAGAGCAGTTCGCTCGCCTGCTCGCCGAAGCGGGGAGCCACGAGGAGCTGCCCCTGCCCGAGAACGTCCAAGGCATCATCGCCGCGCGCCTGGACGGGCTGCCGGCCGACGAGAAGCAGCTTCTCCAGGATGCGGCGGTTCTCGGGAAGGTCTTCTGGCTGGGTGCGGTCTGCGCGGTCGGGGGCGTCGAGCGGGAGGGCGCCGAAGAGAGGCTGCACGCGCTCGAGCGGAAAGAGTTCGTGCGCCGGGAGCGGCGTTCGTCGGTGGGGGGCGAGGACGAATACGCATTCCGGCACCTGCTCGTGCGCGACGTCGCCTACGGGCAAATTCCTCGGGGTGCCCGGACGGAGCGCCACGAGCGGGCGGCGAGGTGGATCGAGGGGCTCGGACGGCCGGAGGACCACTCCGAGATGCTGGCCCATCACTATCTCGAGGCGCTCCGGCTTCGGCGCGCCGCCGGCCAGGAGGAGCCTGCCCCGCTGGTCGAGCGCGCGCGTCTCGCGGCACGCGACGCCGGCGACCGCGCCCTCGCGCTTGGAGCGTTGCCGGCCGCAGCCCGTTTCTACGAAGCGGCGCTCGAGCTCTGGCCGCCGCAGGACGAGGAGCGTCCCGAGCTGCTCCTGGCCTGGGGCCGCAGCCGAGTCGACGACGTCGCCTTTGACGACGCCGTCCTCGAGGAGGCGACGGAAGGTCTACTCCGGGCTGGGAAGATCGAGGCTGCCACCGAAGCTCAGGCGCGCCTGGGCGGGATCTGGTTGAACCGCGGCGACCGAGACAAAGCCCTCGAGCACCTGGAGCGCGGTCGTCAGCTTGTCGAGAAGCACGGGCCGTCGCCTGCAAAGGCGTTCGTGCTCCAGGAGCTTGCCCGCGTCTTGATGATTGGCCATGACGAACGGGCAATCGAATTGGCCTCCGAATCGCTGCAGTTGGCGGAAGAGTTCGGGCTCGACGCCGTCCGCGCACGGAACCTGAACACGATTGGCGTCACCCGAGTCGTCGCAGGCGACAGCGGCGGACTCGAGGATCTCGTGCGGGCGGTCGCGATAGGGGCCGCGGCCAACTCGTACGAGGAAATCGCCGCGTCGGCGAACCTCACCTGGATGACTGCGCTCCTCGGCGACGTGCGGCGGGCAGGGGAGCTGCACGAGCAGACCTGCCGGATCGCAGATCGAATCGGCTTGGACAGCTACATCCGCTGGCAGCAGGCGGAGCACGTGTTCCACTGCCACTGGGAGGGCCGCTGGGACGAGGCGGTCGCGACGGCTGACGCGTTCATCGGCGACGTCGAGGCGGGCCCGAGCCACTACATGGAGACGGCGTGTCGCTACATCCGCGGGACGATCCAGTTGGCGCGAGGGAACGGGGAGCGTGCGCTCGCGGACGCTCTACGCGCAACCGAAGTGGCGCGCGGTGCCGACGATCCACAGTCTCTGAATCCGGCGTTGGCGTTCGAGGCCCGTGCGCGGGTCGCGATCGGCGATGCCGAGGCGGCGAGAATGGTCGCGGACGAATTGCTCGCCGCCTGGAGCGAAAGCGGCGTCGGGGCATTGCACGAGTCTGTCGACGGCGCCTGGGCCTTCAGAGCCCTCGGCCGAAGCGACGCGTTCCTAGAGGTCCTCGAGCACGCGCGCGATCAGACACCCTGGCACGAGGCCGCGCGAATGATTGCCGCGGGCGACTTCACCGCCGCCGCGGACGTGTACGCGGAGATCGGCTCCGTTCCGGACGAGGCGTACGCACGCTTGCGTGCGGCGGAGGAACTGGTGCGGGTGGGAAACCGCGGTGAAGCCGACCGCCAGCTCAGGCTCGCCCTTCCGGTGCTCACCCGGCTGCGCGCCGCGGCCTGGGAAGCCGAGGCAGAGGCGCTGCTGGCAGCGTCGGCCTAGCTCCCTGCGCTTTCAGCGGCCGCAGCGACGGAACTCTGTCGTCTCGTTGCCGCGGGAACGCCAGGCGGGGATGCCACCCTCGAGCACGGGCCGCGCGTCGATCCCGGACGCGGCGAGCACGCTCGCCGCCACCCCGGCGCGCGCGCCGCTCTCGCAGATGGTCACGACCGGGCGCCCGTTCGTCAGCTCCTCCGCGAACGCCCGGATCGTCCGGTAGGGGACGTTCCGGCTTCCCGGGATGAATCCGTCGTCGCGCTCGTAGGGCTCGCGTACGTCGACGACCTCGACCGCGTCGGCAGCCACGAGTTGCTCGAGCTCCTCGATGCCGACCGGGTCGAGCCGGTCCGGCGTCGGCGGGTCGAGCAGGTAGCCCGCAAGCTCGAAGAAGCCGACCGCGTGCAGCTTCCGCGCCGCTTCCTCGGCCTCGGCCGCGCTCGCAGCGTGCAGGACGAGCAGCTCGTCCGGGGAGAGCACGAAGCCCGTTTTCGTGCCGAAGCCCGAGTCGGAGACGGGAACGTTGAGGG
>JBARRS010000158.1:0-5079 GCA_049644345.1 Gaiellaceae bacterium | reverse complement strand
ACCGCCGTGCGTCAGGGCAAGGCGCTCTACGCCGGAATCTCTTCGTACTCGGCGCAGAGGACGCGCGAGGCCGCGGCGATTCTCCGCGGGCTCGGGACGCCGCTGCTGATCCATCAGCCGTCGTACTCGATGCTCAACCGCTGGATCGAGGCGGAGCTTCTCGACGTGCTCGAGGAGGAGGGGGTCGGTTGCATCGTGTTCTCGCCGCTGGCTCAGGGGATGCTGACCGACAAGTACCTGGACGGCATTCCCGAGGGCTCCCGTGCCACGCGCGCGGTCTCTCTCTCGCCCGACCTGATCACCGACGAGACGCTCGGCAAGATCCGGGCCCTGAACGACATCGCCGCCCGCCGCGGCCAGACGCTCGCGCAGATGGCGCTCGCCTGGACGTTGCGCGACCCGCGCATCACCTCGGCGCTGATCGGCGCGAGCAGTGTCGAGCAACTCGAGCAGAACGTCGGGGCGCTCGACCGGCTCGATTTCTCTCCGGACGAGCTCGAGGAGATCGATCGTTACGCGACAGAGAGCGGCATCAACATCTGGGCCAGGAGCAGCGAGGTGACGTAACTTTCGGCGCGGAATGGCCCGGGTCCGTTTCGCGCCGAGCCCAACCGGCTCGCTCCATGTCGGCAACGCGCTGAGCGCGGTGGCCAACCGCGGCTTCGGCGAATGGATGCTGCTGCGCATCGACGACACCGATCCGCAGCGCAACCTTCCGGGCGGGGAGGACGACATCCTGCGCGACCTCGAGTGGCTCGGGATCGCGTGGGACGAGGGCCCCGTCCACCAGAGCGAGCGCCGGGAGCGCCATCGGGAAGCGGCCGAGCAGCTCGGGCTCGATCGGTTCGACGGGATCACGCTCCTGCGCGAGGACGGAACGCCGACTTACCACCTCGCGAGCGTCGTCGACGACATCGACTTCGGGATCACGCACGTGATCCGCGGGAACGACCACCGTCCGAACGAGGCGCTGCACCGGCGGCTGCACGAGGCGCTGGGGACGACGCCGCCCGACTACATCCATCACGGCCTGATCCTCGGCGAGGACGGACGCAAGCTCTCGAAGCGGGCGCCCGGGGCGACAGTCGCTTCCCTGCGCGCGGAAGGCATCCCGCCAGAGGCCGTGCGCGGCTATCTGGAGGAGCTCGGGCTGCCGAAGCACGACGTTCGCTACGACCTCCCCCGGATCCGGCGCCTCTCGATCGAAGCGATCGCCGCCATGTCCGACGAGGACCTCGCTGCGCGGGCCGAGGCACCGGTCGCGCTTGTCCCGGCCCTGCGCGGCGCGCGGGACCTGAACGAGGCGCGGGAGTACGCGGAGGCGATCCTGCTGCCGCCGACCGGCGTCCGCGTCGACTCGACCGAGACCCTGGAGCGCTTCAAAGAGCTGCTCGAACGCTCGAACGGGACGCTCGACCCACGCGAGATCGTGCGCGAGCTGAAGGCCGTCGGCGGCGACCTGCGGGCTCTCCGCATCGCGCTGACCGGGCGCGAGCGGGGTCCGGAGCTGTGGACCGTGGTCGCGGCGCTGCCCAAGGACGAGGCGCTTCGCCGGATCGATGCGGCTCTCTAACACGCTCACGCGCCGGCTCGAGGAGCTCCCGGCGCCGCCGGGGCCGATCCGCATGTACTTCTGCGGCCCGACGGTCTACCAGCGGATCCATGTCGGCAACGCGCGGCCCTTCGTGATCTCGATGTGGCTCAAGCGCTGGCTCGAGCTGCGCGGGTACGACGTGACACTGGCCGAGAACGTCACCGACATCAACGACAAGATCTACGCGGCGGCGCCTGGCCACAGCGCGGAGCTCGCACGGCAGGCCTCGCAGTGGTATGTCGAGGACACTGACGCCCTCGGACTCGGCCGTCCCGACTACGAGCCGAAGGCGACGGAGACGATCCCGGAGATCATCGCGCTGATCGAAGATCTGATCGACCGTGGGCTCGCCTATCCCGCGGGCGGAGACGTCTACTACCGCGTTGCCGGCTTCCCGGAGTACGGCGTATTGTCGGGGCGCGGCGATGAGGAGGAGGCGTACCGCAACCCCTCCGAGGAGCAGGAGCCGAGCGAGCTCAAGGAAGACCCACGCGACTTCGCGCTGTGGAAAGGCCACAAGGAGGGCGAGGACACCTGGTGGGACTCGCCATGGGGCCGGGGACGGCCGGGGTGGCACATCGAGTGCTCGGCGATGGCGGAGAAGTTCCTCGGGCCGCGCTTCGAGATCCACGGCGGCGGGCTCGACCTCATCTTTCCCCACCACGAGAACGAGCTCGCCCAGTCGCGCGGCGCAGGACGCGAATTCGCGCGCATCTGGATGCACAACGGGATGCTGCGACTGGCGGGCGAGAAGATGTCGAAGTCGATCGGCAACATCGTCTCGCTCCGAGATGCCCTCGATGAATGGGATCAAGAGACGCTGCTTCTCTTGTTCATGGGCGCGCATTGGCGCAAGCCGGTGGATTTCTCCGACGCCACCCTGAGCCAGGCGCATGCTCAGACCTACACGTTCCGCAACGCGTTCCTGAACGAGCTGCCTCCCGGGCCGGCGCCCGACTGGCAGGACTTCGTCGAAGCGCTCGAGGATGACTTCAACACCCCCGACGCGCTCGCGATCCTTCACGACTGGGCGGCTCAGCGGCAGAAGGACTTGCTCAGACGGGGACTCGACGTCTTCGGTTTGGCGTCGCTCGCGGAGCTGCCGGAGCCGCCACCTCCGATTCGCGCGCTCGCTGAGAAACGCGAAGCCGCTCGCCGCACGAACGATTTCGCGACTGCGGATCGGCTCCGCGACGAGATCACTTCTCTCGGCTGGGAGATCCGCGATGTCGCGGAGGGCTTTCAGCTCGTCCCGATACCCGAGTGACGCGCGAGCTCGTCTACGGGCGACGACCCGTGCGCGAGGCGCTTCGCGGGCGGCGTCAGGTGCTCGAGCTCTGGGTGACCGAGCGTGCGCTCCGCGCCGAGCCGTGGCTGCGGGAGGAGAGCCTGCGACCTCACCTAAAGCCCGAGCGGGCGCTGAACGCCGCCGCCGAGACGCAGGATCACCAGGGCGTCGTCGCCTGGTGCGAGCCGTACCGCTACGCGGACGCGTTCGAGATCGTGGCGGGCGAAGCGCCGTTGATCGCCTGCCTAGACTCCGTCACCGATCCGCACAACCTCGGCGCTGTCTGCCGGACGGCGGAGGGGGTTGGGGCGAGCGGCGTCGTTGTCCCCGCGCACGGGGCCGCGCGTGTGACGGCGGCGGTCTGTCGCGCCTCGGCCGGGGCGGTCGAGCACCTTCCGGTCGCCGTCGTTCCGAATCTCGCCCGCTACCTGGAGCAGATCAAGAGCCCGGCGCTCTGGGCCTGGGCCGCAGACGGCGATGCCGAGACGAGCATGTGGGACGCCGACCTCTCGGGCGGGATAGCACTCGTCCTCGGCGCAGAAGGCAAGGGCATCCGGCCGCTCGTCCGCCGAACCTGCGACGCGGCTGTTGCGATCCCGCTCTCGGGCAAGATCGAGTCTCTGAACGTCAGTGTTGCGGCCGCGCTCCTACTCTACGAGGCGAAGCGGCAGCGAACGAATGCCTGATCCGACCCTCTATCTCTTCGACGGGCACAACCTGCTGCACGCGGGCGAGTTCCGCGACCAGCAGGAGCTCGTCGACCGGCTGGCGAGCTTCGTCGCGCTGCGCGGTGCAGTCGGCGTCGTCGTCTTCGACGGCGCCGGCGACGACCGTGCCCACGGCCCGCTCGAGGTCCGGTACGCGCCCAACGCGGACGCCGTGCTGGAGCGCCTCGCCGCCGAGCGTCGCGAACAGGAGCTCGTCTGCCTCGTCTCTTCCGATTCCGCCGTTCGGGGCACGTCCGGCCAGGAGGTACGGAAGCTCAGCTCCCGCGTCTTCCTCGAGCAGCTCGAGCCAGCAGCGCAGCCGGATCCTCGGCCCGAGCGGCTCGAAGATCGGCTTGACCAAGCCACTCGAGAGCGCTTGGAGCGGCTCCGTCGCGGGCAGGGGTCCGGTTAACCAGGATAAAGCGCAAACCCTTGTATTTTTGTTGGGACCTTGCTACCGTCACCTCAACCTCAACGTGAGATTCGGACCGAAGCTCACGCCTGCGCCGCCCGGAAGCCGCCATGCCGCCAGCCCGCCCAGCCGCAGCGCATTCGCCCCAACGACAGCAGCGCGAGCTCGCAGATCTCCAGCTCGTCCTCAAGGCGCGCAACGGCGACGGTGAGGCCCTCGACGCGCTGATCCGCCGCTACACCGGCTTCGTCCGGCTGAAGGCAAGCTCCTACTTCCTCGCGGGCGGCGACTCGGACGACCTGATCCAGGAGGGCCTGATCGGGCTCTACAAGGCGGTGCGCGATTTCCGGGCCGACAAGGAGACGTCCTTCCGCAGCTTCGCCGAACTCTGCGTGACGCGGCAGATCATCACCGCGATCAAGACCGCGACCCGGTTCAAGCATGCGCCGCTGAACACGTACGTGTCCTTCTCGAACACGCCCGCCGGGCAGGAGTCGGAGAGCGACTGCACGCTCGGCGACGCTCTGCCGGGCCCGGGTGTCGACGAGCCCTCGATCTGCGTGATCTCGACCGAGGAGCTTCAGAGCCTCGTCTTCTGCCTCGGCACCGGTCTCTCGCAGCTCGAGGCCGACGCGCTGCGCTTCTACCTCGAAGGCTCGTCCTACGAGGAGATGGCCGAACGGCTCGGCTGCGACACGAAGACGATCGACAACGCCCTCCAGCGCGTGAAACGCAAGGTGCTGAACCACCAGCGCCATCGCCAGGTGCTCGACTAGCGCCTCCGCGAAAACCGATTCGCGCCCTCCTCGGTAGGTACGAGGAATGGTCCCAGCGGGAGGAGGGTGTATGACGTACGCCAAGCAGAACGCGGCCGCTCACGACGAGCTGAACTCCCCGTGGGGACTCGCGCGCGCGCCCTCGACGTTCGGGCGCTTTGCCGGCGACCTGCTCGTCGGCAACTTCGGCGACGGGACGATCAACGCCTACGAGGAGCTTTCGAACGGCCACTTCGAGCACCGGGGGCAGCTGCGAACCGGCGACGGCAAGCCGGTCACGATCGACGGCCTCTGGGCACTCG
>JBARRS010000157.1:0-16820 GCA_049644345.1 Gaiellaceae bacterium | reverse complement strand
CAGGACGCCGTCGCGGCGCCGGTCCAGGCCGAGTACTACAAGGAGGCGCTCCAGCTGGCCTTCTGCCAGCCGACCGTCCGCGGGCTCTTCATCTTCCACGTCTGGGACGAGCCAAATCTGCGCGGGTGGCAGTCGGGCCTCTACTACGTCGACAGATCGGCGAAGCCAAGTCTCCCGCTGTTCCAGCGCACGGCCAAGGCAACGCAGGAGGGGACAGTCGTGCAGGACTGCGCGGGCTAGTGGCGCTCGCTCGCGCGGGGGTTCAGTTGCTGCGCCCAGGCGCCGATGCCTCTAGTGGATGCCGTCCGTCTTGCTTCGTCGCCTTCTTCCTCTCATCCTCGCTTTCCTCGCCTTCGCGCCGAGCGCCGAAGCCGCCACGCACACGCTCGTGGTCGGCGCGGCCGAAGCAACCGGGCAGGTGCCCGACCTCGCGCTCGCCAAGGCGAGAATGGATCTCGCGCAACTCGCGGGCCTCGGCGCGATTCGTCTCTCCACGACCTGGCCGGCCGGGCAGACGCAGCCCGATCCGGATGCGCTGATCGGACTCCAGAACGCGGTCGCAGCCGCCGACCTGGACGGAATCCAGTCGATCGTCGCGCTCGACCACGGCGGCAGCAAGTTCACCCCGCTGACACTGCTCGCCCGCTGGCAGTACGCGACCTACGCCGCCAATCTCGCGCGCGCGCTTCCGAGCGTTCACGACTTCATCGTCGGCAACGAGCCCAACCTGAACCGGTTCTGGATGCCTCAGTTCGGCTGGCGCGGAATCGACACCGCGGCGCCGGCCTACGAAGCCCTGCTCGCGCAGACCTACGATGCGCTCAAGGGTGTCTCGCCGTCGATCAACGTCATCGGCGGCGCCGTCTCCCCTCACGGCGCCGACCGGGCGCGGTCACCGCGCCAGACGCATTCGCCGACGCAGTTCATCCTCGACATCGGACGCGCGTACCGGCGCACCCACCGGACGAAACCGATCATGGACGCATTCGCGCTCCATCCTTACGGCGACTCGTCACGTACGCCCCCGTCGGTGCAGCATCCACGCTCGACGACGATCACGCTCGGTGACTACCAGAAGCTCGTCTCGTTGCTGAAGACCGCATTTCGAGGGACGGCTCAGCCGGGCGCGAAGCTTCCGATCATCTACGCCGAGTACGGCATCCAGACGCAGATTCCGACCGACAAGCTCCCCGTCTACACCGGCCTCGACGCGCCCGGTGCCTTCGATGCGGTCAGCGAAGCGACCCAGGGCGCCTACTACACTCAGGCGATCCAGCTGGCGTTCTGCCAACCGACGGTGCGCAACCTGCTCTTCTTCCACGTCAGCGACGAGCCGGACCTCGACCGCTGGCAGTCGGGGCTCTACTACGCTGACGGCACCCCGAAGAGCGACCTCGCGACGGTCAAGCTCGCCGTCGACGCCGCCCGCGCGGGAACGCTCACGTGCAAGGGCCCACGCAAGAAGCGGCGGTAGCATTGCCGGCGTGAGCGGCCAGTACGTCGCCTACACCTTCTTCCGCGTTCGTCCCGAGTGGCGGCGGCTGCCGGTCGAGGAGCGCGCAGCCGGCAAGGACGCGTTCGCAGAGGTGGTAGAGGATTGGGCCGGCCGAATCGACACGCTCCGCGCGTACTCGGTCACCGGCGTCCGCCCGGACTCCGACTTCTTCCTCTGGAAGATCACGCAGCGGTACGACGACCTCGGCGAGCTCGGGGCAGCGCTGAACGGAACACCGCTCGCAGGCTGGCTCGAGACCCCCTACTCCTACCTGGCGACGACGAAGGCCTCGCAGTACACGCAGGCGAGGAAGCCGCGCAGGGTCGTCCCGCGCGGCTCGCCGTATCTCGTCGTCTATCCGTTTGTAAAGGTGCGGCCGTGGTACGCGCTCCCCGAGGAGGACCGCCAGCGGGCGATGGACGAGCACATGGGGATCGGACACGAGTTCGCGACGATCACGAACCACACGACCTATTCGTTCGGGATCGACGACCAGGAGTTCATGACCGCGTTCGAGTGCGAGGAGCCGGCGGACTTCATGCACCTGATGCTGACGCTGCGCGACTCGGAGGCGAGCCGCTACACCGAGCGCGACACGCCGATCTTCGTCGGCCGCCTCTGCGAGATCCGCGAGGCGCTCGACGCGCTCGACGGCGAGGCGGCTCGGGTCGAGGCCTGATCCCGCGGACTACGGCGCGGGGTGGTGAGGCCCCTCGGACTCTTTCAGATCGTCCTCGGCGACCTCGGAAGCCTCGATTGCCGGGAACCAGGCGGCTGCGTGCATTCTTTCGAGATCCGCCTCGCCCGGATCCGGTCCGCCGAACTCCTCGCGCTCGACCGTCTCCTCGTCCCGGTTCGGGCCTAGGCGCCTGAGCCATCCGAAAATGCCCACGAGGCGATTCTAGAGGCGAACCGAGCCGTCGTCGCCCAGAGTCCAGCCCGGATTGTGCGCGACCTCCCACGGGTGGCCGTCGGGATCGACGAAGACTCCCGAATAGCCGCCCCAGAAGGTGGCCGCACCCGGACGGGCGATCTCGGCGCCGGCGTTCGCGGCTTGCTCTAGAACGCGATCGACGTCAGCCGGGGAGCCGACGTTGTGCGCGAGCGTGACACCGCCGAAGCCTCCTCGATCCTCGACGCCGGAGTCGGCCGCCAGCTCGGCGCGGCTCCACAGCGCAACGATCATCCCGCCCGCCTGGAAGAAGACGACCTCCGCGTCCGGCTCCGCCCCGCTCTGCCAGCCCAGCGACTCGTAGAAGCGGCGGGCCCGGCCGACGTCCGCGACACCGAGGGTGACGAGGCTGACGCGTTGGTCCACTAGTAACCGTAACTGTGCTGGTCGCGCCAGACCCGCCACATCGCAAACCCGCCGAGGCCGAGCACCGCGAAGAACGAGAGCAGGTTCCAGCCCGAGCGCGCAGGCACGAAGAAGCGCGCCCCGACGTTGACGACGAGCAGCAACGCCGAGCCGTAGAAGACGACCTTGGCCCGCATCGGCCACGTCTCGATCTCGCCGCGCCGCTCGCGCCAGACGAGGTAGAGGAAGAAGGCGATCGCGAGGAAGAACGCGACCCGGGCCAGAAGGAAGAGCGCCGTCAGCGTTTTCTCAAGCTGGAGCGCGAAGATCACCGCGGCGATCGCAACGACAATCAGAAACCCGCGAACAGTCGGGCTGAAGTCCCTGCGTCTCATCACGAAGGACGGTACCGGTAGCATCGGCCTGGTGGTCGAGGAGGGCCGCCCCGCACCGGACTTCGAGCTGAACAGCGACAGCGGCCAGCTCGTTCGCCTCTCGTCCCTGCGCGGCAAGCCGGTCGTCCTCTACTTCTATCCGAAGGACGACACGCCCGGCTGCACGGCCCAGGCATGCGGGATCCGCGACGCTTTCGACCGTTTCGAGGAGGCGGGCGCCGTCGTGCTCGGCGTCAGCGCGGACGACGAAGCATCACATCAGCGCTTCAAGACCAAGTACGGGCTGCCGTTCACGCTTCTCGCCGACCCGGAGCGGACGCTCGGTGAGCCGTACGGGGTCGCGCAGGAGGGAAAGTCGAGCTACGAGCGCTCGACGTTCGTGATCGACGCCGATGGCAACGTCGCCCGGATCATGCGGCGCGTGAACCCCCAGACGCACGCGGACGAGGTGCTCGCGGCGCTCTAGCAGCGTTTTTCACGGCGCTTACACAGGCCGAACTGGGGCTTGACGTCGAACGGCAACCCTCCGCATGTCCATCGACAAGGAGGAATCGTGAGACGTTCGATCTTCGTCGCGCTGGCCGGGCTGGTCGCAATGGCGACCCTCGCGGCCGCGTCCGCGACAGCGGGCGGCGGGAACATCACGTACAGCTTCACGGGCCGGCTCGCCGTCACGCCCGGCAGCTCGAGCACGCTCTCGGTGAAGGTGCGAGGCGGAAACGGCCCGGCGGTGCGCAAGCTCATCGGTCGCAGCCGCTACCAGAGCTTCGCCGTCGACTCGTCCACCGAGTACCTCCGCTGGTCGCACGGCGTGCCGACCGTCGCGAGCGAAAGCGATCTCCAGGCCGACGACATCGTGACCGTCAACGTGCGGGCCTCGCGCGGGGCGACGCTCGAGCAGATCGAGTCGACACCGGCGAACATGGTCGGCGACCGTGGGCCGACCGCGGGCAAGCCCGGCAGGCCGCTCTGGCTGTTCGTCGGGACGCTGAACGCCCCGGCCTCAGGGGGTCACTTCGCGCTTCACATCACGAGCGGCAACTGGCTCGCGCTGCACGCGATGCTCGGCCAGCCACTCGACGAGACGTTCGCATACGACAGCGACACGGTCTTCATTCTCTGGCAAGGACGCGTTCCTACGCCGATCTCGCCGAGCCAGCTGAAGGTCGGCGACCGGATCACGGTGCGGATCCGCGCTCCGAGGCGCGACTCGCTCGCGCAGGCCGAGGCGACGCCGGCGAACCACGTCGGCGACCACGAGCCCGGCTCGCCTTCTTAACCACCCCTCCGCGGGAGCGGGTCGGACTACCGGCCCGCTCCCCCCTCCGCGAGCGCATCTGAGCCGAGAACGAGGCGGGGAACTCGGTGTCGTATTGGTTCTCGACCTGAAAGTAAGGATTGGGAAGCGGAGCGGGCGGTTGGCGCAGGAGCGGCGTCAGTTCCGGCGTAAGGCTCGGAACCCGCGCAAAGGAGGTACGCCCGATGCGCCCGCTGCTTGCTGTGCTCTCGGCCACGGTCACCGCCGGCGGAACGCCTGCCGCGCCGGCGCCGACGGTGGCGATTCCGAACGCGGCCTCGTCTCTCCCCCCGCTGACCACGTGCAGTGGCCAGCTCGACCTCGCCGCTCCCGTTCCCGTGCAGCTTCGTGCGCTGCGCTGCTCGGTGAACTGGGCCCGCCGCCTGGACGGGCGGCGCAAGCTACACCACTCGCACCTGCTCGACCGCTCGGCCTTGGTGCGCGCCCGGTCGATCCGGCGCTGCCGCTCCTTCTCGCACACCCCGTGCGGGCAGTCGTTCATCGCCGTCTTCGAACGGGTCGGCTATCTGAAGCGGGCCGGCGAGGTCGGCGAGAACCTCTACTGCGGCGCCGGTTCCGACGGCACCGCACGCACGACGCTCCACGAATGGCTGATCTCGCCGGAGCACCGCTCGAACCTGCTCTTCGCCTGGCGGGACTTCGGCGCTGCGCTCATCAAGTCGCCGGGCATCTGCGGCGCGGGCGACGCCTCGATCTGGGTAATGGACTTCGGCCGGAGAGGATGAAAGGGGCCCCCTGGTAGCCAGGGGCTCCACAGCAACGCAAGAAACCGACCTCTACCGGCACCTATGCATACCGCTCCCGAAAGAGAATCGGGCAGTTCGTCTCACTCGTCGACCGGACCAGAGAGGAGAGGCATGCAAGACTCGCTACAGCAAACGGCGCTCGCCACCGGAGCAGGCCCCGACAACGAGTATGTCGAGTTCTGTCGGGCAGGGGAGTACGGCAAGGGCGAGTTCCTGTGCGTCAGCTGCGGCTACGTGATGATCGCCTATCACCGAGAGCTGCCCGAGTGCCCTATGTGCAAAGAGGGCTTGTGGGAACGGAACCTGTGGAGCCCGTTCGCTCGGAACGCATTCGCCCACCTAGGCCGGCGCCTGGAACTTACCCACGACCGCTAGACGACGAGCGGGTTTTGCCCGCATGAGCGTGAAATGCCTGCTCAGACGCCGCCCGGGTCCTAGCAGGGTGGATAGCGACAGGTGGTCGTGGTGGTGCCGGTGGTGGTCGTGGTGCTGGATTTCTTGACGACCGCCGTTCCTTTGGCGGAGACGCCGTACCACTTCGCGCCGAAGGCAAGGACGCCCTCGCCCTTTGTCTGGCCCGCCTTCGTGTCGAGTGTGTAGCTGTAGAGCGGGTGCTTGTTATAGGTCACTTGGAGACTGCCGTTGCTTCGCCTCGTCGTGCCGAGCAGCGACGCTTTCACCCCGGAGCCGGCAGTCGGCTTGCCGTGTCTGAGCAAGGGCGGCCAGAACTTCGCGCAGCTCCCGCTACAGGAGCTCTTTCCGTTCGTGTCCTTCTTGAACAGGTAGAGGGTGTGCCCCTTCGAGTTCACCAGTATCGAGCCGAGTTTCGTCGTGCGGAGGTTGACGGTCGCGCCCGTGCGCGTCCCGCCAAGCGCGATCGAACCTGCGCCAAGGAGGAACCCGACCACCCCCAGCGCCGCCATCAGCGCTAGAAGAACCCAAGCCCGGGTTAGCCTGATCCGCTTGTCCTCCCCTTCGTTCAACTGCCTCAACTGTCGCATGTCCACCTCCATCTCGCCTGTTACTACGCGGACGACAGTGCAGATGGATTGGCGCAACGTCCTCTCGCTGAGGGATCGCAGGGCCGGGCGCCGAGCTGAACGTCCGGGCGCCTTGTCACCACTCCGCCCGGAGTCGGAGAGGGTTACTGACGTTTTCTCGGCGGTCGACGCGGAGGTGATTCCGCATCTCCGCCTTCCAGGACCATCCACCGTCCCAGTTGACCGCGATGACGTACCGGTTTGCCAGGAAGAGGTCTCGGAACGGCCTAGCACGAGCGGATTCACACCGGGCGGCGACCAGCTTGGCTGGCTGAAGGCTGGGGCTCGCCGCAAGCATGGTTGTCGATCGGGATCTATCTACGCCAGGGGCGCCCTGAGGGCCGCCTCCTTGCGATCAAAGAGTTCTTTCGTCCGATCACTCAAATAAGGGAGACGCCGTGACTATCGGCGAGATCACGATCGAATACGGGAGCGAAGCCGAGCTCTTGGACATGCAGGACGAGATCAGACACCTTTACGACCTGGTCGACGATGGCGTCACCGACCTCGGTCCGACATTGCGTTCGCTCCTGAGGAGCGCTTACCACCGCGCGGAGGCACTGCTCGCGGACGCTGCCTAAGGCCGATCAGACGAACGAGGCGAGCGGGATGTCCGCGCTGAGCGAGAAATGCCTGCTCAGACGCCGAGTGCGGATGAGAGGACTTGAACCTCCACGGGGTTCCTGGGGCGGTTGGCGGCTGGTCCGGCAAGGTGGCGGGAAGTGGCTTCGCTCCTTGGGTTTCGCGCTAGTGAGGGTGCTCGCGCCGCTTGCTTTCGTGGCCTGACGTCCGAGCGTTTGGGCACGGATTGGGCAGCGAGCACGTCATGATTCCCTCGCCGATGACGGACTGGACTGTTCTCGGAACAGCGCTCATCAGCGGAGCTTCAGGAATCACGGGGGCCGCTCTCGGCTACGTCGCGGCCCGCCACCAGGCCAATGCGGAGCTCGAGCGGCTTCGCGCCGAGTCGATGCGGCCGACTGGCGCCCCGGCGTGAGGGGGATGTGCCGTCGCCCCGGCCCAACCGAACAACGGAGCCGCGACGGTCAGAGGAACGCCGACGTCAAGGAAGCAACCTAGCGCCGTGGTGGACGCCGGCGGCGTATGAGCACGACGACCAAGACAACAAGAAGCAGCAGCAGAATCAGGCCGCTCCCGGATCGCGCAGCAAGCGGGCAGATGGGCATCGGCAGGGATAATCATCGCCGATCGGCCGCCCGCCTCCAACGCGCGACCGCCCGATATGCGGCTGAGTCCGCGCTGCGAGAGCTTTGCGAGCTGAGCCTGGTAATGAAATGGAGGGGGCGGCCAGAAAGCCGCCCCCTCAAAAGAAGACCTGTACTTGACGCTGTTAGCCGGTGCTGATGTTGATGTTGCCCTGGGTGACGTCCGGGAAACTCCCGAAGTCGCCGAGCGTCTTGCAGGGCGCGATCTCGCCGAGGAACGGATCGAAGGTATCGACGGGAGTCGTGGCCGAGGGGTTGCCTCCATCGACGAGATACGTCTCCTGCCGATCCCCTGGCATTACCCCGTAGGCATTGGGCTGGGGGCTCACACTCGTCACGGTGCCCGAAACCCAGGCGTCGCCATTAACGAGCGGTGCCGCAAAGACGTTGACGCAGTCGAGGGTGGTCCTCACATCGAGCGGGAATGTCGGGTCGTTGACCGTAAACCCAAGATGGCCGAAGTCGCCGCTCGGCCCGGTATGCGCGGAGACGTCGAAGTGGATGTAGTGCTTCGGAGTAAACGGTTGAAAGGAAACCCAGCCGGCGCCGGTCGCATAGATCGAACCGGCCGTCGCGCTCGCCACACCGGCGGCCAAGACCGCAGTAACCGTGATTACTAGGAACAGGATCAACTTTCGCATGAAGCTCTCCCCTTGAAGCCGTAGTTTCCTGGCAAGAGCCCGCTCGAGCGGCGCGGCGGCTGGGTCAGCCTCCTTCGGTCGGGGATACTGGGCGTGTCCGTCGTCCGCTCCCTGGGGTCACGTCGCTGTTCCCCGCTTCTAAGCCTTTCCTAACCAACTTGCAACCCATGCTTTGGCAAGGTCGAGGCGGCGCTTACTTACAGCCCAGCTAGACAAACGAGACCAGCGGTATGTCGGAGTCGTTGGCTGTGTGCCAGGACGCCCGCTCGTAGGCGACGACCGCCGCGACCGCCGCGTCGATCTTCCTAGGGGAGTCCGGGTGGGCTTTGGTGATCGTCGTCCCGTAGGGGGTTGTTTTGGTGACGCAGTAGCCGACGTGGCGGGCGAGCAGGGGGCTGCCGTCGTGGCTTATCGTCTCTGTCATGGGCGTTTGGGCACTGAACGGGCAGCGGCTCCGCTGCGTTTTGGCTTCATGAGCGGGATGCGGATGAGAGGACTTGAACCTCCACGGGGTTTCCCCCACACGGACCTGAACCGTGCGCGTCTACCAATTCCGCCACATCCGCGCGATGGAAAAGTGTAGCGAGGCCCTTCGCCGCAGAGACGGGCTTGGCCCGGCTCTGCTCGAAGCCGCTCGCATGGGTTCACCCGCGCTGCACTCGGGACCGTAGGATCTGGTTCTTGAAACGGGGTCTCTTGTTGCTCGCGGCGCTCGGCGCCGCGAGCGTTCTCGGCGGCCCGTCCGCAGGCGGTCGGCGCCCGGCCGGAGATCCCGTCGAGGTCGTCGTCGCGCTGAAACGGCCGGCCCTCGCCTCGGCGTTTTCCATCCGCTCGAGCGCCGCCCATCGCTATCTGGGGACACTCGCGGCCGGGCAGGCTGAGGTCGAGCGGCGGATCGAGACGGCGATTCCCTCAGCGCGCGTGCGCTGGCGCTACCGGTACGTGCTCGACGCGCTCGCCGTCGTCGTTCCCAGCAGCGACGTCCGCCGACTGGCGGCGCTGCCCGGCGTGGCGAGCGTCTACCCGAGCGTCCGCTACCGCTCCCAGCTCGACACGACGCCGGGGCTGATCGGCGCGCCGCAACTCTGGGGCCCGAACCTCGAGACCGCAGGCGAGGGGATGAAGATCGGGATCATCGACGACGGCGTCGAGCAGACGCACCAGTTCTTCAACCCGAGCGGCTTCTCGTATCCGCCGGGCTTTCCGAAGGGGCAGACTGCGTACACGACGCCGAAGGTGATCGTCGCGCGAGCGTTCGCGCCGCCTTCGCCGCACTGGCGCTATGCGTCGCGGCCCTTCGATCCGCAGTGGTCGGACCACGGGACCCATGTCGCGGGCATCGCGGCCGGTGACCACGGGACACCCGCGCCCGGCGCGCGCGCAGCCGGACTCTCCGGAATCGCGCCGAAGGCGTACATCGGCAACTACAAGGTGCTGACGATTCCGACCCCAGGCGTCGGGCTCGACGGCAACTCTCCCGAGATCGCCGCAGGAATCGAGGCGGCCGTCCGCGACGGGATGAACGTGATCAACCTTTCACTCGGCGAGCCGGAAGTCGAGCCCTCGCGCGACCTCGTCGTCGAAGCGATCGACGGCGCGGCCGACGCAGGCGTCGTCCCCGTGGTCGCGGCCGGAAACGATTTCCTCGATCTCGGCTTCGGGACGATCATCTCGCCAGCGACTGCACCGAAGGCGATCGCCGCCGCCGCGACGACGAAGAGCGGCTCGGTCGCCGACTTCTCCTCCGGCGGGCCAACGCCGGTCTCGCTGGAGCTGAAGCCGGACGTGAGCGCGCCCGGCGTCGACGTCTACTCGTCGGTGCCGGGGGGCTGGGACAGCTTCAGCGGCACGAGCATGGCCACCCCGCACGTTGCGGGCGGCGCGGCGCTCCTCCTGGAGCGCCATCCGAACTGGACGGTCGCGCAGGTGAAGTCCGCGCTCGTGCTGACCGGAACGCCGATGGAGAGCCCGTCGGGCATCGGCGAAGCCCCGCCCACCCGGGAGGGCGGCGGCCAGATCGACCTGCCTGCTGCAGACGACCCGCGCGTCTTCGCGAGCCCGACGAATATCTCGTTCGGCCTGCTGCGGCGCGGACGCGTCCTCACGCGGACGATCCAGCTCACCGACGCGGGCGGCGGTGCCGGGACCTGGCAGGTGCGCGTCACGCGCCGAGGAGGCGTGAACGTCAAGATCGACGCGCCTCAGACCGCGACGGTGCCCGGAAGCCTCTCCGTTCGCGTCGCGCCCGGCCTGCTTGCCCGTCCCGGCGACGTCAGCGGCTTCGTCCTGCTGTCGCGCGCGGGCATCGTCAGGCGGATCCCATTCTGGCTGCACGTCGAGGTGCCGGCGCTAGGACGAGAACGGCACATCTTGCTCAGGCATGGCGGCGTCTACCGCGGTGACACCCGCCGGAAGCCGGCGCTCGTCGACAGCTACCGCTACCCCACCGACCCGAGTGGGCTCGGAATCGCAAGCCGGCTAAGTGGTCCGGAGCAGGTCTTCCGGCTCGTGCTGCGCCGGCCGGTCGCCAACTTCGGCGTGGTCATCCTCTCGCAGAGCGGCGGCGCGCACGTGACGCCGCGCGTCGTCCATGCCGGGGACGAGAACCGGCTGACGGGCTATGCCGCTCTGCCGCTCGATCTCAACCCGTATCGGTCGACGGTCGACCACCTCGTGCCGGTCGCAGGCGCCGTCCTTCCTGCGCCGGGCGCCTACGACATCGTCTTCGACAGCCGAAGCAATGCCACCGCAGGCAGCTTCACCTTCCGGTTGTGGATCGACGACACCCGGCCACCCTCCGTTCACCTGATCACCCGAACCGTCACGCCGGGCGCGCCGCTACGACTGGCGGTCACCGATGCCGGCTCGGGCGTCGATCCCCAGTCGCTGACCGTCCGCGTCGACGGCAGCCGGCGCAGCGTTTCCTATGCGGCCGGCCGCGCGAGCGTCTCGCTGCCGCGCCTGCGCCGCGGAAACCACACGTTCGTCGTCTCGGTCTCCGACTTCCAGGAGTCGAAGAACATGGAGGACGTGGCGCGCATCCTGCCGAACACGCGCGTCCTCAGGACGACGTTCAGAATCCGCTAGCGGCGGTCGTAGTCGTCGATGGTAGGAAGCTGGGAGAGATCGCGCTCGACGCTGGCGGCGAACTCTTCCGGGTCGTCCTGCTCTTCGGTCCGGACGAGCCGCAGCTGCGACTTCCTCCGCTCGCGGATACGGCGCCTCCGAGCGTCGAAGCCGAGATTCGCGGAGAGGCGAGGCCACTCGGCGCCGACAAGGGCGGCGACCGCGCAGATGAGCAGCGCGACCGAAAGCCAGCTCACGCAGCCATTCTAGCTGCCGCTTGCCGGCTCAACCTGCGGGCCGGTGCGACCGATATCGACACCGTGCACGCGCTCTTTGCACTCTGTTACCTACTCCTGCTGACGACGTTGATGCGTGCGCTGCTCGTGCAATCGCGCATCCTCCCGCCGACCTGCGGACGGTGTGGCCTTCGCTACGAGCGAGGCCGTCTCGGCGAGCCCGTTTGCTCCTGTCGGCGACGCTGAAGCTCCCCGGGTTGGACTCGAACCAACAACCCTCCGGTTAACAGCCGGATGCTCTACCAATTGAGCTACCGGGGAACGGCCGCGGAATTGTAGCCGCCGCGTCGGCGCCTTACGCGAGGTCGCCTGCGGTGGCCCGCACGCGGCTGAGGAGCTCCTGGAGCTCCTTCGTCCTCGCCAGGTCCGAGGTCGTGGCGAGCTCGCGGCGAAGCTGTCGCTCTCGCAGGCGCAGCAGCAGCTCCTTCGCGGTTTCCTCGTCGATCCCCTCGGCAGCGGCACGGGCGTCGAGCTCGGCGAGCAGCGCGAGCAGCTCGGGCGGCGTCTCTCCCGGCTCGAGCAGATGCGCCCGGAGCCGGCGGTGGAGGTCGTCGTCGAAGTGCTCCGGTGAGAGGTCGCCCAGCAGGTGGACGAGCTCCGAGTGGGCGACGAAGCCCGCGAGCGCATCGCGCTCGAGCCGCTGCCCCGCCTCGAGTAGCTTCGGCGAGACCGCGCCTGCGGACCGAGCCCCACCGCGTGGCGCTAGCCCGGCCTGCGTCTCGCGCGGCAGGTCGAGCCTGTCCGCCGCGAGCCGCACTGCGTCCTGGCGCTCCGGCGAGTCCTCGAAGCGCGAGAGCACCTCGCGAACGCGCACGAATGCCTCCTGCCGGTCGGGCGCCCGCTCGATCTCGAGCCGGGCACGATAGAGGACGTAGCTCTCGGCGCCTCCTAGCCGGTCTTCGAAACCCTCCGCGGCGTCCGCCGGGTCGAGACCGGGCGGCAGCGCGACGATCCGGACGTCGAAACCCTGCGCCGCCGCGAGCTCCATCCCGCGAAGGGTCGCGGCCTCACCGGCCGCGTCGGCGTCGAAGCAGAGGTACAGCCGGCGCGTCATGCGCGCCAGCTCCTTCAGCTGGCGCTCGGTCAGCGCCGTCCCCATGGACGCTACGACGGGGAGGAAACCGGCCTGCCGAAGGGCGAGCACGTCCGTGTATCCCTCGACGACGACGACGCGGGTTTGCTTCGCGATCGCCTCCCGGGCCCGATGGAGACCGTAGACGATCGCCTGCTTGTGGAAAAGCTCGCCCTCGGGCGAGTTGACGTATTTCGCGCGCAGTGGATCGTCCTCGCGGAGCCTGCGCGCGCCGAGGCCGACGACACGGCCGCGCGCGTCTGCGAGCGGGAACAGAAGCCGGCCGCTGAAGTAGTCGTTGCCGCGCCGGTTGACGAGCCCTGCGGCCGACAGCTCAGCCGCAGTGAATCCCTTCTCCCGCGCCTTGCGCGCCAGCGTCGGGCCTCCCTGCGCGAATCCGAGCCGGTACTCACGGCAGATCTCGTCGCCGAGACCTCGCTCTCGGAGGTAGCCGCGAGCGTCGGCGCCCGCGTTCGACTCCCACAACGCATGCTCGTAGAACCCGGTCGCGCGCTCGAGCAGCGCGTGAAGGCGCTCGCGGCGGCTCCGCTCGGCTTCGCGGCGCGGCGAGGACTCCTCGTACTCGATCGGAACGCGATAGCGGTCGGCGAGCCATTCCACCGCCTCGGCGAAGTCGAGGCTCTCCGTCTCGCGCACAAACGTGATCACGTCGCCGCCCTTGCCGCACCCGAAGCAATAGAAGAGCTTGTCCTGCGCATTGACCGAGAAGCTGGGCGTCCGCTCCTCGTGAAAGGGGCAGCGACCGGTGTAACGGGCGCCGACGCGGCGGAGCTGCGTCCGGCCTGAGACGAGCTCGACCATGTCGGCTGCGTCGACGACCTCGCGGACTGCCGCGTCCTTGATCCGCGCCACTAGGCGTCGACCCGGTCCGCGTAGTCGAGCGCGAAGCGGTCGGTCATTCCGGCGACGTAGTCGATGATCTGCCCAGGCGAGTCTCCGCGGTCGGCGAGGTGATCGAAGATGCGGTGCACCAGGGCTCGGGCCCGCTCGTGCTCGGCGCGCGTGTGTGGTCCGAGGTAGACGTGCTCGAACATGAACGCGCGCAGCGAGAGCATCGCAGCGCCGACCTCGTCGCTCTGGCGGATGTCGCCGGCGCGCTCGGAGGTCTCGATCAGGTCGTGAACGAGCGTGTCGATGCGTCTCGAGCCTGTCGGGCCGAGCAGCTCGACCTCCCGGCGAGGAAGCTCGTCCGCCCGCAGGATCTCGTGCCTGATCGCGTCGTCGATGTCGTGGTTGATGTAGGCGACCCGGTCGACGATGCGTACGATCCGGCCCTCGAGCGACTCGGGCTCGTCCTCGCCGGTGTGATTGAGGATCCCGTCGCACACCTCCGCGGTCAGGTTGAGCTCCTTCGCGATCCGTAGCGATTGCTCGTTGTGGCGGAAGCCGAAGCCGAAGCGATTGCGCAGGCACTCGTCAAGCGCCTCCTCGCCTGCGTGGCCGAAGGGTGGGTGGCCCATGTCGTGGCCCAGGCCGATCGCCTCGGTGAGATCCTCGTTCAGCCGGAGCCCCCGGGCGACACCTCGGGCGATCGCCGTCGTCTCCAGCGTGTGGGTCATGCGCGTCCGGAAGTGGTCGCCGGCCGGATCGATGAAGACTTGCGTCTTCCCTTTCAGCCGCCGGAACGGCTTCGAGTGCAGGATGCGGTCCCGATCGCGCTGGAACGGCGTGCGCACGCGGCACTCTTCTTCTTCGCGCGCGCGCCCTCGCGTCTCATAGGAACGCACGGCGAGCGGCGAGAGCCAGCTCTCTTCGTGCTCGCGGATGCGTGCTTCGAAGGCGTCGCTGACTCTCCCGGCAAGCTCGGGCATCGGCTCCGATGCTAGACGCTCCGCCGGTCGCCGGCGGGCGCGGGCCCTAGCGCCGAAAGCGCACTAGATGATGATGGGAACCGTGCCGCCGTCGGCGCTCCACGCTGATCCCGTCACGTAGCTCGCCCGGTTCGAGCACAGGAACACGATCACCGCGGCGATCTCCTCGGGAGTCGCGAGCCTCCCGAGTGGGCGCCCGGCACCAACCGATTCGAGCACTTCCTCCCGCGTCTTCCCGCTCCGCTTCGCTTGCTGATCGGCGAGCCCGCCGTCGCCGAGCCACGCCTGCGTGGCCGTGGGCCCGGGCGCGACCGCGTTGCAGCGAATCCCGTCGCCGGCATAGAGGTCGGCGACGAGCCGCGAGAGCGAGAGCACTGCCGCCTTCGTCACCGAGTAGTTGGGCATCCCGGTCGACGGCCGCTTCGCCGCCGTCGAGGAGACGTTGACGATGACGCCGTCGCTCTGCGCCTTCATCGGCGGCAGCACAGCCCGCGTCGCGCGGACGTAGCTCATCACGTTCAGCTGCCACATCTGCTCCCACTGAAGGTCGCTCAGCTCCTCGAACCCGATCTGATACGCCTCGCCCACGTTGTTCACGAGGCAGTCGACCCTGCCGAGCTCCGAAACGGTGCGCTCGACGAGCCCACCGGGCGCGCCCGGTTCGGCGAGGTCGCAGCTCACGCCGAGAGCCGCGCCGGCCTCGTCGCGCGCACGCTCCACGCGCTCGGGGTCGCGACCGCAGACCACGACGCGCGCTCCCTCCGCCGCCATCAGCCGCGCCGTTTCGAGCCCGATTCCACCGGTCGAGCCGGTGACGATGCAGACACGGTCCTTCAGGCCGAGATCCAAGGCGCCGCTAGCGTAACGGCCGTCCGGGGCGGCGTCTTCCGGCCAGTACACTGACCCTCCAAGTGGAGGACTACACGAGCAAGTACAAGGGCGAGCAGGTCGAGGTCGCGGTCTTCGGCGGGGACTACCAGGAGGGCGTGCTCACCGCGTATTGCCTCGTGGACGACGTCGCCCACATCGAGCTCAACGGCCACATTCTGATCCCGCTCCAGAACATCGCCTCCCTCCACTGCTCGAGTCGCTGCGATGCTCCAGAACCGGACTGGCCGCCGCAGGGCCTCGCCGAAGAGGACGAGCGCGACGAAGACGCCTAGAGGATGACCGGCGTGTTCCTGCGCACGCGGAACCTGCTCAAGAGCTGGTTCATGCTCATCGGCGCCTGCGCGCTCTGCAGCTTGCCCGGCATAGCGCTCGGGAACTACCGACTCCTCTCGATCCTCGTCTTCGCAGCGCTGTTGCTTGCGACCGGGGTCTACGTGTACGCGGACAGGGTCGTGCTAGGGCTGGTGAGCGCGCGCGAGCTGCTTCCCGCCGAGGCACCTGCGCTGCACTCGACAGTCGAGCGGCTCGCGGCTCGTGCGGGGGTGCCGAAGCCTCGCCTCCATCTGATGCGCGACGGGTTCCCGAGAGCACTGGCGGCCGGCCGGGGGCCACGCGGGTCGGCGCTCGCGGTCAGCCGCGGCCTCCTGTCCGCGCTGACGCCGGCGGAGCTCGAGGGAGTGCTCGCCCACGAGCTCGCTCATATCCGCAACCGTGACGTGCTCGTGGAGACAACGGTGGTCGTGATCGCCGCCGCGCTCGTCGAGGCGAGCCGTCTCGGAGGATGGCTCTCGCGGGCGCTGCTCTTCGTCCTCGGCCCGGTCGCGGCGGCGATCGTCCACCTGATGCTCTCGCCGAAGCGCGAGTTCTGGGCCGACCGCCTCGCCGCCGAGATCTGCGACTCCCCGCACGGCCTGGCGGACGCGCTGATCCGCCTCGACCAGGCGAGCGAGCTCGTCGACTTCCGCGCCAGTCCCGTGACCGAGCCGCTCTACACGGTCAACCCGTTCGCGGAAGAGGGGCTTGCCGCCCTCTTCGCGACGCACCCACCGGTCGGCGAACGGGTCGCCAGGCTTCGCTCACTCGACCCGAACTGGCGCGAGAAGCTGCGCGCGGCCTGACGCCTCGAAAGTCGAAAAATCCGGCGGCGACCTACTCTCCCGGGAGGTTGCCCTCCGAGTACCATCGGCGCTGGCGGGCTTAACTTCTCTGTTCGGAATGGGAAGAGGTGTATCCCCGCCGCTATTGCCACCGAAAACCGTGCAATTTTTCAAGGGGCGCTTTACAGCGCTCACCCTCAAAGCTCCATAGCGACATAACGGTGTTCAAATCAAGACCTCGGGCAATTAGTACGGGTCCGCTGAACGCATCGCTGCGCTTGCACGTCCCGCCTATCGACGTGGTGTTCTCCCACGGCCCTTACTCCCTCAAGGGGATGGGAGGCCTCATCTCGAGGTGGGCTTCCCGCTTAGATGCTTTCAGCGGTTATCCCATCCAGACGTGGCTAA
>JBARRS010000156.1:0-18766 GCA_049644345.1 Gaiellaceae bacterium | reverse complement strand
CGGCCGAGCTGCTTGCGTTCGCGGCCCGCAACGTCCCCGAGGACGACACCTACGCCCGTGCTGCGCTGCTGCTCGCCGAGGCGATCGTCGCCACGGCCGGCGGCGAGCAAGGGGCCGCGACGACGTCCTTTACAGAGGCACTTCGCCTGCTCGAAGAGCAGCAGCTCCTCATCGACCTCGCCGAGGCGCGCATCGCGCTTGCCCGCTCGCTCCGAACGTTCGGCGACGTCACCGGAGCCAGGACAGAGCTCGAGCGCGCGCGGGCGACGTTTACCGGTATGGGCGCCCGCACGCTTCTCGATGAGATCGAGCGCGAGCTGGCCGTCCTGACAGCGGGGGCCGGCAGCGCCGGCCCCCGTCCGTCTGCAAGTTCGTAGAAGGTTTACCCGGGCGGACCGGAAAAGCAGGTGCTCGTTTCGACGCCGCACTCGCTCTCGATGGTGATGTTGGATCCGCTCTCCGTGTCCTTGGCGTGACCGGTGTTGGTGCTGAAATCCGTCGAGCCGGTCGCGTTGCCCGTCGTGCTGTAGTGGATGCCCCCGAACGAGTCCTGCTCGAGGACGTTGCCTCCTTCCGAGAGCGGAATCGGCGGAAGCGGCGCCGCGAGAGCATTGAGGAGCGCGTTCTGGTCGTTCGCAAGAAGCGCGGCGTCGTCGATCAAGAGCGTGTCGAGGGTCGGCTGGTTCGTCCCGTTTGCCTGGAGCTTCGACTTCTGGTCGAAGTCCGCCCGGTCGCTCGTGTTGTCGCCCTGGTTCGGGTCGGGTGAGCCGTTTCCGCCGACCGGTCCGTGCTGGAACTGCTTCAGGTTGGCCTTCGTGGCTCCGTTCGCCTGGAAGTGCTCGTTCTGGCTGTTGTCGTTCGTGGCGACGCCGGTGCTGTGCTGCTCGACGCCGAGGTCGAGGCCGCCGTCAGTGGTGCCCTGCTTCTGCGTTATGTCCCCGTCGGAGTGCGCGTTCACCTGCAGGTGGTTCATCTGGTTGATGTCCGAGCGAAGGACGCCGGCGGTGTTCGAACCTGCGGTGGGACGCTCTTGGGTCACCAGAGCGCAGGTGTTCGGCTCGACGATCAGAGAGGCCGCGAACGTCGAGGTGTCGGGATGGCAATCCCGCTCGGTAGGCGTGAACGGTGACGAGCCAGTGTTCTGGTCCTGCTCGATCGTGCCGTCGTGCGCGTCCGCGGTGAAGTGCTCGAACTGCGTCCCCTTCGAGGTCTCGTTGCCGGCTGCGCTCCGCTGGAGGATGATCGCGAACTGATGACCGTCCTGCGTCTCGGTGGTCGGGCCACTGTGATCCTGGGAGCTGAAGTGGACGGTCTGGCTCCAGGTCGCGTTGTTCGCTCCAGAGCCGCTCGTCTGAGTGATCCGGATCCGCTGTTGGCCGTCCTGCGTCGATCCCTGCAACTGGTTGTGAATCGACTGGTCGGCAGATGCATTGTTGGCGCCGGTCGTGGACGTCTGCGTGATGTCGCACAATTGCTGCGCGTCCGGTGCGTCCGAGCTCTCGGAGCAGCGCGCCGTGTTGCCCCCGCTCGAGCCCTGCATGATCGTGCAGTTCTGCGGGGACGCAGGTCCCGGCGGTGCCTGGCCTGTGCACTCACCGACGTTGCTTCCCCCGAACTGGACGACCCTCGTCGCTCGCGTGCAGTTCCAACCGCGGCCCGGGCAGTTCGGCCCGGCGTAGTTCCGCCGGCCGAGCTGGATCACGAACGTCTTCGGGTTGATCCCGCGCGAGCGCAAGTAGTGCTTGATCGCGGCCACGCTGCGGAAATTGATCCGCGCGACGTGGTGGCGGGGCACCGGCTTCGGGTAAGCGTTGATCGCCGCCTGCGTCGTATTTCCAGAGCCCCCCGCAACGGCTCCGGGAGCGACGGCCAGGGCCGCGGCCGCGGCGAGCGCCCCGACCGCCCAGAGAAGTCTTCTCACAGTTTTTTCCTCCCCCACTGGGTTGCTGCCAACAAAGCCGCTATTGCCGTGTTGAAAACAGCGCAAACCTTCGTTGTGCGAGGCTTGCTGCTGACTTTTGAGCAGTAAGAGGGACGCTAGGGCAACGGCACGGCCGGCGTCGAGACGACGCCGAGCCGGGCGAGCAGCGCCTTCGACTCCTCCGCCGCGGCCGTCCCGTCGTCGCCTCGGAGCTCCGCGAGCCTGGCTGCGGCCTCGAGCGAGAGCGCGAGCTCGTACAGCTCGTCCCGTTCGCGCGCGATCGCGAGGCTCTGCTCGAGCGCTGCCTCCGCGCCGTCGAGATCGCCCGACTGCATCAAGGCGTAGGCGCGTAGCCGGTGCAGCATCGCTCCGAGCACGCCGACCGAGCCTGTGGCATCGCTCGCGCGAAGCGTCTCGTCCGCCTGGCGCAGCGCCTCCGTGGGGTCGTCGGCGAGGATCGCGCGCTCGGCGAGCCGCGCCTTCGTCTCGAGCACGAAGCTGCCGGCGCGGATCTCGTGGAACACCGCCAGCGAGTGCCGGAGGCGGCGGAGCGCGTCGTCGAACCTGCCGGCGCGGGAATCGACGCGGCCGAGGTTCGAGTCGGCGAGCGCCGCGAGCACCGACGAGCCCGCCGCCGAGCAGGTGTCGTGCACCTCCTGGAACAGCTCCGCCGCGGTCTCGAGATACCCCTGGTCGGACTTGATCTCTCCGATGTTGTTCGTACTCGCGGCGACGCCGATCACGTCGCCGCTGCGTTCCCGGGCGTCGCGGCCCCGCTCGTAGAGGTCGAGCGCCTCCTGCCAGCGTCCCTCGTAGTAGGCCTCGATGCCGAGGTTGTTGAGCACGGTCCCGAGCCCGACGAGATCGCCGATCTCCTCGTAGATCGGCAGCGCGAGGCCGCGGAACGCCTTCTTCTCGGGACTGCCCATCGAGGTGTAGGCGAGGTGGAGCAGGTAGTAGGCATGTGCAAGCGCAGGCAGGTTTCCGGCGTCGTTCGCCTCGTCGACGACGCGCCTGCCCCAGTCGATGCTGTCGGCGAACTCGCCCTGGCGGTACCGCGTGCCCGCGTATGCAAGGCCGATCTCGAGTTTCGTCTGCGTCCGCTCCTCCTCGTCGAGCGATTCCGCCGCGTCGAGCGCGCGCCTGTACCAGCGCAGCGCCTCCGAGTACCGGCTGAGGCGGTCCCGGATCACGCCCTCCTTGAGGAGGAGGCGCGGATGCGCCGACAGCTTCCGTCCGCTCTTGTACGCCTCGGCCGCGTCGGCATAGAGCCCCGACATCTCGGACACGTCGCCGAGCGCCTCCCACACCGACGCCAACTCGTCGGGATCGAGCTCCGGAAGCTTGCGCGCGACCTCGACTGCGCGGCGGTAGAAGGCCGCAGCCTCCACGTTCGCGTACTTGGCACGGGCCCGCTCGCCCGCGAGCAGCGAGTAGCCGAACGTCTTCTCGTTGTCGCCCGCGTGGAAGAAGTGCAGCGAGAGGAGCTCGACGAACTCCCCGGTCTCTTCGGGGTCGCGGCGCTCGTACGCCTCGCCGACCCGCGCGTGCAGCTCGCGCCGGCGGCGGAACGAGAGCCCCTCGTAGGCGGCGTCACGGAAGAGCGCGTGGCGGAAGCGGAACGCGCTGGGCATGTAAGGGTCGCGCTCGACGAACTCGGCCAGCCGGTCCCACGCCTCCGAGTCCGCCGAGGTCGAAGGGTCGTCTGCGAGCACGTCGCCGACGAGCTCGGCGCTGAAGGTCGCCCCGAGGACGGCTGCGTAGCGCAGAAGCGCTCGGTCGCCCGGCGGCAGCTTGTCGATCCGCGCCGCGACGACGCTCTCGACGCTCTCCGGCAGAGCTTCTTCCTCGGGCGCCCGTGACGAGACGACGAGCTCCTGGAGGAAGAGCGGGTTTCCGCCGGCGCGGTCCGTGATCGCCGAGACCTCGTGCTGAAGCAGGCCCTGCTCCGCCGCGGCGTCGACGAGCTCCTTGGCGGCCTCCGGAGCGAGCGGCTCGAGATGGACCGTCATCGCGGGTACCGGCGGCACACCCTCCGCCGCCGAGAAGCCGCCTTCGACGGGCCGCCTCGTCGCGCACACGAGCCAGGGCTTGGACGAGACCTGCCCGCCCAGATGCCGCAGCAGCTCCGACGATGCCTCGTCCATCCAGTGGACGTCCTCGATCACGAGCAGCGTCGGCTCGGGCAAGAGCTTCGACAGCAGCGTCTCCACAACGCCGTGCAGCCTGGCGCGGCGGAAAGCGGGCTGGAGCTCCTCGACCTCGCGCGTCGGCTCGACCGTGACGTCGAGTGGCAGCGCGACGAGCGGGAGCCACGGCAGCAGCTCCGGCTCGAGCTCTTCGACGCGCTCTCGCAGCCGTTCGCCGGCGGCTCCGTTCGCCGGCAGCTCGAGCAGCGAGCGCAGAAGCCCGCGGAACGCGAAATAGGCGGTGGAGGCCTCGTACTGCGCGCAGGCGGTCGTGACGGGAGAGAGGTCGGCTGCCTGCTCGCGGAGCTCCTCGACGAGCCGCGACTTGCCCATGCCCGGCTCGCCGATCAGCTCGACGAGGTTGCCGAACCCCATCCGGACCGGCGCGAGCGCTGCGGAGAGGATCGCGAGCTCGCGCTCGCGGCCCACGAACGGCAGGCGACTCTCGGCTGTGGCCGCCTTCTCCCGCGCCGGCGCGAGCGCGAGGACGGAGTGGGCCTGCACCGGCTCCGCGATCCCCTTGAGGCGGAGCGGCTCCAGCTCCGCGGTGTCGAACGGCGTGCGTGAGCGCTCGAGCACGTCCGGAGTCGTCAGGATCTGCCCGCGCTCGGCTTTCGCCATCAGTCGCGCGGCGAGCGCGGCCGTCGTGCCGAGGATCGTGTACGTACGGCGAAACGGCGCTCCGACCTCGCCGGCGAACACCCGGCCGCGGCTGACGCCGATTCGCAGCGGCAGGCGCGGCGCGGCGTCGGCGATCCCGCGAACGGTGCGCAGGATCCGCTCGTCGTCGTCGCCCTCGGTCTGAGGCGCACCGGCGACGAGGATGATCTTGCCGCCGTCCTTGTCGATGTCGGTCTCGAGGAAGGAAGTCCCGTGCTCCTCGCACACGCGTTGCGCAACGAGGACGAGCTCCTCGAGGGCGTCGCAGAGCTCTCCGCCGTCGAGGCCGTCGAGGTCGAAGCGGAGGAATGCGACCGAGGCCTGCCGGTGCTCCGGCTCGTCCTTCCCCGCCTCGAGGTGCCGCCGGATCGACGCCGAGACGCAGACAGAGACGTCGACGCCCTTGAAGGGCGGGAGCGGTGCGAGGTCGCTGTCGGTGCCCGGGGCGGCCTTGATGAGGCGCCCGCCTGCCTTCTCCTTGCCCAAGGCGCGTACCGGAAGCGCCGCCGCCGTTGCCGGGCTGACGAGGATCTCACCGGCCTCGGCGCCGGCCTCCATCTCGACCGTCCGGGTGACGCCCTCCCCGGCGAGCAGAAGCTCGCGGTGCGACTCGCCGACGAGGAAGAACTCGAACGAGCCGCTGTGGACGCCGACGTGCATCTTCAGCGTCACGCGCCCGGCGGAGGTCTGCGGCGGGCCGAGCTCGCGCAGCGCGCGCCGCATCCCGTGCGCCGCGTCGCACGCGCGTCCTTCGTGCCCGGCGCCCGAGAAGAAGAGCAGCAGCGCGTCTCCGCCGAACTTGATCAGCCCGCCGCCGAACGTGTAGGCGAAGTCGAGCAGGCGCGTGAAGGTGTCGTTCATCACCTCCGTCACCTCCTCGGCGCCGAGCTTGCCCTTGCGCGCGAGGCGCTCGGACATGGCCGTAAAGCCGGAGATGTCGACGAAGGCGAGAGTCCCCTCGAGTGTCCGTTGCCGGGACTCCGGCATCTCCCGTAGCCACTCGATCACGACGCGCGGGACGAACGGAGTCAGGTCGACTTCGGCGGTGTACTCCTCTGGCGCGGCGGTCGCGCCTGCCTGGCTCATCGATGACCTCCCTCCCCGTACCCGGCCCTACCGTCGACATTGTCGCATCGTTGACAAATTCCTAAAACCTCCTAGATTGGGAGCCGCTCCCGGCGTCGGGAGCTCGGGTTACCAGGGAGGGGAGCTGCTACATGAGGCTGGCGATCGGCGGTAGACGCCCGCGGGAGCGTTTCTGGGCGCGTGCGTTCGGGTGTTTCTCACTGGCGGCGGCCGTGGTCGCCCTCGCCGCTGCCGGTGCGCCTGCCGACGACGTCGGGCCTGCGCCGGACAGCATCTCGCCGACCCCCGTTTCGCTGACGCTCGCCCCCGGCGGCTCACAGGATGTCCCGTCGATGCTTCACCTCGCGCCGACGCCGCCGAAGGCCGACATCTTGCTCGTGTTCGATTCGACCGGGAGCATGGGTGGGGCGATCACCGACGCAAAGAACGACGCGAACTCGATCGTCAGCCAGATCCAGCAGACGATCCCGGGTGCGCGCTTCGCGGTGGCGGACTTCAAGGACTACAACGCCGCCGACATCACTTATGCGGCCGGCATCACGCCGCCCGAGTTCGCATTCGGCGGGCCGGGCGACTACCCATGGCGGCTCGACCAGGGCCTGACGAAGAACGACAGCACGGTTGCGTGCGAGACATCGTCCGGGACGCTGACTCTCACGCCGATCGCCTGCGCGATCACGAATCTCTCGGCCTCAGGCGGGGGCGACTTGCCGGAGGCGTACAACCGGGCGTTCTACGAGACGTCTCACGACCCCACGCTCACCTCCCAGTACGACTCCGGTGCGCCGAGGTTCCTCGTCGTGCTAGGCGACTCGTACGGGCATGACCCCAACCAGGCGGCGGCCTTCGGCAACGATCCCACAGGCAGCCCGAACTGCCCGTCCACCTCACCGATAGATCCGGGACGGGACAACATCGTCGCGAACGCAGCCTTCCCCACCGACTTGGGGACGCTGCCGGCACTCGACGACCTACGGGCGAACCACACGAACCTCTCGTTCGTCACTTACAACCCATCGGGCGGGCCGGCGAACAAGGTCGCCTGTCAGACGGCCCTGGCGCAGTACACGGGCGGCAGCGAGGTCTCGCACGATTCGGGGACGGCGTCTCTCGGCAGCCAGATCGTCGGCCTCATCAACCAAGCCGCGGCGAAGATCGACAGCGTCGGCTTCAACGTCACGCAGGCGAGCGGCCCGAGCGTCTCCAGCCCGAACAGCTGGTTCAGCTTCTATCCACCGACCCCGTACGGGCCGGCGCAGGCGCCGACTGACATTTCTTATGACCTGACGGTAGCCGTGCCGCAAGGCGCACAGGTCGGCACGTACGTGTTCAACGTCGCGGCCTCCGCCGACGCCGCGCAGCGCGCGATCCAGCAGGTGACGGTGAACGTCGTCAGCGACGCCGTCTCCAACGTCCACCTCTCCGTCGACGAGACGTCGCGGCCGGCTGGGATCTCGGTCGCGCCGTTCTCGCAGATCCCGGCTTCGCGGATCCCGTACTTCACCGGCGCTACGCAGGCGTCGCCGTTCGGTGGGACTCCGTTCGGCGGCACCCCGTACGGCGGGACTCCCTACGGCGGGACTCCCTACGGCGGGACCCCTTACGGCGGGACGCCGTGGGGCGGCACTCCCTACGGCGGCACGCCCTACGGTGGAACTCCCTACGGCGGAACGCCGTACGGAGGCACGCCTTGGGGCGGGACGCCCTTCGGCGGCACCGGTGTCGGCGCGAGCGGCCTGCTCGGGGATGCGCCGTTCACCCAGACCCCGAACGGTGCGGAGGCGTACCGCCACGTGCTGCTCTCCCAGCTCCCGCTCGTCGATCCTCCGAACGCGACCTGGGACGCGGTCCTGGCCGGCACGCCGCTGGCGGGCCCGCCGCTGAACGCGCTCACGCTCGCGGACGTGCTCGCGAACGACACCACGCGGGGCCGCCTCGAGGCGCTGCCGCTCAGAGACGTCAGCTTCGCCTCGACGCTCTGGGCGCAGGTGCCGATCGGCGCGATCCTGCTCGGCCAGGAGAAGATCAGCCAGGTCCGGGTTCCGAACGGCTTCGCCGACTGGCAGCACGTGGTCGACGCGAACGGCGGCAGCTCGGCCGGCGTCACCGGAGACAACACGTTCTTCGGAATCGCCGCAGCCGGCCAGCTGGGCAGCACCAACATCGGCGCCATTCCGTTCGGCGGGACCCCCTACGGCGGAACGCCCGGCGGCGCCATCCAGCTGAGCCTGATGAAGATCGTCGGCACGCGGCTAGCGCCCGTGCCCCTTGCGAACATCTCGCCGCTCGCCGACATCGTCAGCTGCGGGACTTCGTGCCCGGCAACGCTCGGCGATGCGGCCGCCGCGGGCCAGCTCAACCCGAACGCGACCCTCGCGAAGCTGTTCGACGACGTTCAGCCGCCGTCAACCTCGATCAAGGACATGACGCTGAACGAGATCGTCGCCGCGATCCTGCCGACGTCGTTCTATCCGTGGGAGCAGATTCCGCTGCAGGGTCTCCAGGACGTCGTTGGCACGGGTCAGAACGCCCACTACCACGTCGACTTCCATCTCGATTGCACGAACACGACGAGCTTCACCGTCCGCGTGCAGCTGCCGCGCGGCTTCTTCCCGGTGCCGGGCTCGTCGGTGCTCTCGTTCACGGGCGGCACCCCGCAGGCCCTCGGCGATCCGACGCTTCGCAACGACTCCGAGTCGGGTCAGACGACTGCGACCTGGTCGAGCTTCCCCGCGGCGCCGTGTGCGGGCGCGCCGAACCGCGACCTCGAGCTGAGCTTCGCGTCGTTCGTCGGCCTCACGCTCGGCGACCAGCTTTCGAACGGAAGCGTTTCGGCCGTCGGAATCACGCACGACGCGCCTGAGCACGCCCCGGTTCTCGTCACCCAGAACCACGAGCCCAACGACGATCCGACGACGGGCGAGATCATCAGCGACAACGCGCTGGTCGTGGGCCACATCGCCAGTGCGGGCGACAAGGACTACTACCGCTTCCCGCTCGCGGGCCTGAAGCCGAACACGCGGCTCCTGGTCTTCCTGCACAACCCGAGCGGCACCGATCTCGACCTGACGATCAACGAGCCGCCGTCACTGCCGATCCAGCCGAGCCCGTTCGGGGGTACGAAGCTCGGAATGGTGCCGGTTCCGGACCAGCCGGTGGGGCCCGACAACTCGAACAGCTCCGTGCAGGCCAACACGCTTCAGGACGTTCCCTACGGCGGAACCCCGTGGGGAGGGACGCAGCTCGGAGGATCGGCGAACGGCAGCGTCTCGCAGAACCGCGGAGCCAGCGACGAGGCCGCCGTGATCGTCGTCAACCAGGGAACCGGCTTCGCGACCATCGGCGTCAACGGCTACAACGGCGCCTGGAGCTCGCGAAACTACGTGCTTCGGCTCCAGGTCCTGCCGCCGCCGCCGCTGCCGAACTGCCCTGCCAGGACCGGTTTCGACACTGCCACGCCGGGCACCGCGCCGGCGCCGATCTCGCTGCCCTCGGGGACGAAGACGCTCTTCCTCGTCAACCGGCAGCGGATGGTCCGGCTCTACGGCGCCGCCAAGACCGACCTCCTGATCAACGGCGACCCGACCTCGCCGCTGAACCAGCTCGCAGCGCGCTCTGACGTCAAGGGAGCGGTGATCCCGGTCGACGGGAACGCGAGCGTCCGTGCCGCCTACGCCAACTGGGACTCGAATCCATGCTCGCCCGACGCGGCGAACGGTGTCGTCCGCTCGATCAACGGCCTCGTCGCGACCTACCGCGCCGTCCTGCCGGGCATTCGCTACATCAGCCTGCTGGGCACCGACACGGTCCTGACGATGTGGCGCCAGAAGGACCCGACGCTGCTCGACCCCGAGCTCGACGCGGCGCCCGATCTGGCCTTCACGACGAACGGGCTCACGGCGGGAAACTCGCTCTACGCGGCGGCTGCGCAGAACCAGCTCCTAACCGACGGGGCCTACGGCGCCTTCGCGAAAATCGACTGGCTCGACCATGACCTGGCGCTCCCGCAGGTGAGCGTGTCGCGGCTGGTCGAGACCCCAGACGACATCCTGGGGCAGATCAACCAGTACCTGGGCTCGAACGGGATTCTGTCTCCCTCGACCGCGCTCACGACCGGCTACGACTTCCTGTCAGATCAGGCGAAGGTCCAGAACCTCGCGCTCGGCGATACGGCGCGGCTGCCGGGGTTGTCGCGCGACCTTCTCAACTCGCTGCCCACCGACGATCCCGCGACCTGGTGGACGAAATCCGACCTGCTCAGTCATTTCTTCGACAAGACCCCGGTCCCGAGCATCGGGGCCTTGAACGCGCACTACAACCACTACGTCGCCCAGCCGGCCGGGCCGACCCCGATCACCGATCTCAGCCAGGTCGTGACGACCGGCAGCGCCGTCGGGAAGGACCTGTCGGGCGACGTCCTCTTCACGGTCGGCTGCCACGCCGGCTTGAACGTCGGCGACGAGCTTGGCGCCGCTGCCGCGGACGCGGCGAAGCTTCAGGACTGGGCGCAGACGTACGCGCAGGACAAGGCCGCCGTCTACGTCGCCAACACGGGCTTCGGATACGGCGACACCGACTCGGTCGCCCTCGGCGAGCGGCTGATGGCGCTGTTCGCGCAAAACCTCAACCTGGGCTCGTCCGTGATCGGCGACAACTGGCTGAGCGCCCTGACGACGTACTTCCGGACGAGGGGCATCCCGAACGCCTACGACGAGAAAGTGCTGCTCGAGGCCACGTTCTACGGGCTGCCCTTCTACCATTTCGCCACCGGTCCGGTCCCGAACACGGTGACGCCGCCCACGACGACTCCGGACGGCTCTCTCAACGTCGCGTCGCTGTCGCTGACTCCGTCGGTGAACGAGGTCGACCTGCCCGACGGCAGCAAGTACTGGGATTCGAACGGCAACACGCTCAACGTCCAGTACCGGTCGATCCAGCCGCTCGCGACGACCGACGTCACGGTCCCCGGTCAGCAGGCGCGTGGGGTCTGGATCAACGCGCTGACGAGCCACGACGTCCACAACGTGCAGATCGCGCAGTCGTTCCCGACGGCGGACGACTCTCGCCACGAGCTCGTGCACGCGAAGTTCCCGGACATCTTCTGGCCGGCGAACCCGATCTCGATCATGCGCGCGCCGCTGGCGGGCGGCGGCGAGCAGGATACGGTCGGGGCCGTGGCGGGCCAGTTCCGGCCGATCAGCGCCACCGGCGACGAGCGGTTGTTCGACTCACTCGGGTTCGATGTCACGTACGTGCCGAACGCGAGCCCGCCGAGCGACACGACGCCGCCTCTGATCACCCAGGTCGGAGCGATTCAGCCCACCGGCTCGAGCACGGCGCAGATCTTCGTCAACGTCACCGACAACTCCGGCTCTCTGAAGAAGGTGGCGGTGCTGTACAGCGACGGCTCCCTCTGCAGCTCTGGCCCGTTCGCAGGCAGCGCCAACTGTTGGCGCTTCCTGCAGCTCACCCAGCAGAGCCCGGGCCTCTACACCGGTACTGCGACGAACCTGCACGACAGGATCGAGGTCGACGCGGAGGCGATGGATGCGTCCGGTAACGTCGGGACGAGCTTCGACAAGGCCTTCAACTTCCGCTCTGTCCCGACCAGCCAACCTCCGAGCGTCCTGATCGACTCGCCGCTGCCATCGCAGATCTTCACGCTCAACCAGGTCGTGAAGCCGAACTTCGCGTGCTCGGCGGACGGCGGCGTGGCGAGCTGCACCGGCGTGACGCTCAACGGCGGCAACCTCGACACGAGCACGGTCGGGCCCCACACCCTGACCGTCACCGGAACCGATCTCTCGGGCCAGGTCACGACGCGCGCGGTCTCGTACAGCGTGCGCTACGTGTTCCCGGGCTTCCGGCCTCCGGTCGACAACCCGCCTGTCCTCAACATCGTCAACGCCGGACGAACGATCCCGGTCAAATGGCTGCTCCTGGATGCGGCCGGAAAGAACGTGACCACGCTCAGCGCGGTGATCTCGATCTCGTCGAAGACGATCAAGTGCCCGAGTGCGACGACCGACCCGGTAGCGGTCGATGTTCCGATCGGCCTCTCCGGGCTGAGGTACGACGGGCAGTACGTCTTCAACTGGTCGACGGACAAGGCCTGGGCGGGCTCGTGCCGCCGGCTGTTCGTGCACTTCTCCGACGGCTCCGCTCCGTACTTCGCGGACTTCCAGTTCAACTAAGGCGGTCGCCTCGGCTAGGCGGCCCAGGCGGGATCCGTCGCCCACTGGGCGAGACGCTCGACGGCGGCCGCGAGCTCGCCGGCCCTGACCCGGTTGAGCTCGGCGTAGGGGACCTTTTCGACGGCCGGCGCCGGCAGCCGGCCGTCGAGCGCATTCAGGACGTAGCGGATCGGGAGGCTGTGGGCGACGACTAGCACTGTCGGCTCGTCACGCCCGAGAATCGTCCGGAACCCGCGAACGTAGCGCTCTACGGACGCGGCTCGGCTCTCACCACCGCCCGGGGCCGACTCGGTCGGCGAGTGCGCTCGGGCCCAGGCGCGGTAGTCGGCGAGCGACTGCCCCTCGAAGGATCCGAAGTGGATCTCGTTGAGCTCTGGAACGACGAGGCGGGGCACGTCGCGGCCCGCAAGTGCGATGTCGGCCGTCTCGCGCACCCGCTCGAAGGCGCTGGTGACGCAGAGGTCAAGCTCCTCGCCCGCGAGCAACTCGCCCAGGCGACTCGCCTGCTCCCGCCCCGCCGGCGTGAGCGGGCAGGCGACGCTCGGGTCGCCGTTCACGTCGCCGCGGACGCTGAACTCGCTCTCCGCGTGGCGAACGAGAATCGCCTCGCGCACGGCTACGGCCCGACCACGACACGCTCCTCGCCCGCGAGGAAACGGACGAAGACGTACGTGCACGCGGCGAAGAAGACGATCGCCTGCTCCGCGGCCATGGTGAGCCCGGCGATCTGCTGGTCGCCGAGAGGCGAGAGCCCCCACAGCCGCGGCGCGTGCTCGTAGAACGGATACACGGCGCGAGGCAGCAGGGCGAGCAGCAGCCCGAGCGGGCTCACGAACACGAACGCCGCGAAGAGGTAGCCGGCGGCGGCGCCGGGCTCGAGGCGGCCGGTGACGACGGGCCACCAGAGGAGGACACCGGTCGCGAAGTAGCAGACGTGCTCGATGTGGAGCAACGTGCCCGGCCGCCCGAGCGCCGCGTCGTAGATCGTCGGGACGTGCCAGACGAAGTAGGTCGCGAGCCAGAGTGGCAGCGCGACGAGCGGATACGTCAGCGTGCGCACGACCCGGTTCCGCTCCGCATGCCGTGCGAGCGCGGGCGTGACGCCGAGCACGCACAGCGCCGGCGCCCACTCGGCGAGGACGACATTCTGGAGCAGGTGCGCGGTCAGAAGGTAGTGGAGCCCCAGCGGCTCGAGCGGCGAGAGGAAGGCGAAGAGGACGAGTAAGAGCCCGCCGGTGAAGCAGGCCACCCGCCACGGCTGCGGCCGGTAGCGGGGCGCGACGAGCACGTAGGCCGCCGCGAGCACGGGCACCAGCACGACCGTCTCCGCGTGCAGCTCCCACGCGTACGGATCCGGGTGCACAGCGCTACGCTAGTGGAGAACACGCGGGCGTAGCTCAGTTGGTAGAGCATCGGCCTTCCAAGCCGTGTGTCGCCGGTTCGAGCCCGGTCGCCCGCTCTAGAAGAGGGAGATTCGGTTCAGCGGCCAGTAGGTCGCGACGACCGGACCGATCAGGTTCCCGCGCGGCACTGTTCCCCACGCGCGCGAGTCGCAGGAGGCGGAGCGGTTGTCTCCCATCACGAAGTAACGGCCTTGCGGGATCCGTTGCGGCGAGTACGTGAAGTGGTCGCGGAGATCCGGCTTCACGTACGGCTCGTTCAGTCGTTTCCCGTCGATGTAGACGTAACCGTTGCGCTCGGCCCAGGTCTCGCCCGGAAGCGCGATCAGCCGCTTCACGAAGGTCCCTCCCGGGCAGCCTTTCTCCCGCGCGCGTGCGGGTGGCGTGAAGACGACGATGTCGTTCCGGTGCGGGCTGCGAACCCGGTAGCAGATACGGCAGGCGATCACCCGGTCCGAGAAGCCCGCCTCGCACCCGCGTTGGCCCGAGCAGTGGAGTGTCGGCTCCATCGACGCGGACGGAATTCGAAACGGCTTGGCGACCTCGGCTTGGAAGGCCAGCACGAATCCGATTGCCAGCGCGATCGTCAGGAGCCAGTCGGCCACCGTTCGCCAAGGCCGCGGCAGCCGGGTCGTCGCGCGGTCGAGGATGCGCATCGTTCTCTGAGATTAACGGGGAGTGTCGGCCAGCGGCTCGATCGCGCCGGCGGTCGGCTCGAGCTCGCCTGACTCGAGCCCCGCGATGATCTCGCGCGCGAGCTGCCGAGCCTCGCTGACCTGGTCCGCGTCGAGGACGGTGTTCACGGCTGCAAGGTGCTGCTCGCCCTCGAAGAGCTCGACGTCGACGGTGTCGAGCTCCCGCCGCGCGATGTAGGAGTCCTCCGGCACGCCGACGCGCACGCGCAGCTCCCGGCCGTCAGGCAGCCGCGCCGTCTCCAGGATCGGCTCGCCGCGCAGGCTCACGGGATCCGCATTCTTGCAGCGAAGCCAACCGAGACGTCCGGGTGTCTCGTCAACCTGGGCACGTGCAGGAGCGCCTCGTCGGCTTCCGCGTGCGCATGATCCTGCGCGTCCTGCTGACCACGATCGCGGTCCTGCTCGCCCTCTGGCTGATCTGGGTCTCGCGCCGGGTGGTCACCTGGATCCTGATCGCCCTCTTCCTCGCGCTTGCGCTCAACCCGGCCGTCGACTGGCTGCAACGGCGAGGCGTCCGCCGCCGAGGCTTCGCCGTCGCGATCGCTTACTTCGTCGCGCTCGCGTTCCTCGTCGGGATCTCCGCGACGTTCGTGCCGACGCTCGTCTCCCAGGTCCGCGATTTCGTCAACGCGCTTCCAGGCTACGTCCACGACCTCACCCACGGGCGCGGCCGCCTCGGCTTTCTCGAGACCAAGTACCACATCGTCGAGAAGGTTCGGAAGGCCGTGAAGACGGGGGGAGCAACCCGGGTGCTCGGCCTTTCCGGCTTCGTCGTCTCGCTGACGAAGGGCGTGATCACCGCCGTCGTCGCCACCCTCACGATCGCCTTCATGACGTTTTTCATGCTGCTCGAGGGCCCGGGTTGGGTGGAGCGGTTCTACGGGCTGCTGCCCGAGGACAAACAACCGCGCTGGCGCAAGGTCGGGCTCGACATCTACCGCACGGTCGGCGGCTACGTGAGCGGTAACCTGTTCATCAGCCTCATCGCGGGCGCTTCCACGACGGTCCTGCTGCTGATCCTGGGAGTGCCGTACTCGGTTGCGCTCGGCCTCGTCGTCGGCATCCTCGACCTGATCCCGCTTGCGGGCGCGACGCTGGCGTTGATCATCGTCGGCGCCGTCGCGTTCCTCCATTCGATCGTGGCGGGGATCGTCGTTGTCGTCTTCTTCATCGTCTACCAGCAGATCGAGAACCACCTGCTGCAGCCCCTCGTCTACACGCGCACCGTCGCGCTCTCGCCGCTCGCGGTGCTGATCTCGGTCCTGATCGGAGCCGAGATCGCCGGAATCATCGGCGCGCTCGCGGCGATCCCCGTCGCCGGCTCGGTCCAGGTCGTGCTCGTCGATTGGTTCCGGGACCGGCGCGAGCGGGCTTCGGCCGCCGCCGAGGGGGAATTACCGGCTCTGAGCTAGAGGGCATGGTGAGCCAGTACCCTTTTGCTGTAGGCGCCTGTAGCTCAGTGGAAGAGCGGCGGCCTTCTAAGCCGTTGGTCGGGGGTTCGAATCCCTCCAGGCGCATCGGCCGTACACCACTCCATGCGCCGCATCGTCTTCATCGCCGCTCTCGCGGCGCTCACGTGGCCTTCCGCTGCATCCGCGCACGCGCGGCTGCAGCGCTCCGACCCGCCTGACGGCGCAGTGGTCGGCAAGGCGCCGGCCGTAGTCCGGCTCTTCTTCGACGACACGATCGAGCCGATCGGGGGGACGCGCGCGATTCGGAACGGCGGCGGCTCGGTGCTCTCCGGCAAGCCCTATCGGCCTCGGGGGAAGAGCCGCGAGCTCGTCGTGCCGCTTCGCGCGAGGCTGTCGACCGGCGACTACACCGTCCTCTGGAAAGCGCTCTCCAATGACGGGCACATTGTCGAAGGCGTAATTGCGTTCGCCGTCGGCGCGGGACGCGCGCCTCCGACTGCGGCGCTCTCGGCCGCCTCGCCCGGCCCGCGCGCGAAGGACGTCACGTTTCGCTGGCTCTTCCTCGCCGGCCTGCTGACCGCGGTCGGCGCCGCAGCTTTCGAGCTCTTCGTGCTTCGCCACGAACGGCAAGAATCGACGGTTCCCTACGCGCTGATGGCGGTCGGCTTCGCGCTCGCCGCGGGCGGTGTCGCCGGGCTCGTCCCTCACCACCAGGCGACGACGCGATTCGGAATCACGTATCAGATCGGGGGCGCGATCGCCCTCGCCGGAGCCCTGCTCGGCGTGCTCCGCCTCGCCGAGCCGCGGCTCCGCTTCCTGCCGTCGCTCGCCGCGCTCGCGCTGCTCCCGGTGCCTTCGATCGCGGGCCACGCGATGGACGCCGGTCAGCCGCGCGTCCTGAGCGTCGCGGCCGACATTCTCCACATCGGTGCCGCCGCGATCTGGGTCGGCGGGCTGCTTTGCCTCGCGCTCGTAGGGAGGCTGCCGGGCGTCGCCCGCCGCTTCTCGGCGGTCGCGCTCGTCACTGTCGCCGTGCTCGCGACGACCGGCGTCGTGCGGGCACTGGTCGAGCTGACATCGGTGGACCAGCTCTGGAGCAGCGGCTACGGCCGCGCGCTGCTTGTGAAGACCGGCCTCCTCGCCCTCGTGCTCGCGGTCGCGTGGAGAAGTCGCTACCGGCTCCTCTCGCGCTTCGACGCGCTCCGGCGCAACGTGGCCGCCGAGCTCGTCCTGCTTGCGGGAATCGTGATCGCCGTCTCGTTCCTGACCGACCTGACGCCCGGCCGCGACCTGCCGGCGGTCGCCGCCAAGCGCCCGACGGCCGTGCAGGTGGAGCCGCCGCCTCCTCCGAGCGACGCCCTCGTGCTCGCGACTGAGGACGACCAGCTCGCCGTCGCCCTCGCGGTGAGGCCTCGGGGCGAGGTGGAAGCGACGGTGATCGGCCCGAACGGGTACGCGGCCTCAGGGCTCGACCTCGCGTTCAAGCTCGGCCGCCACACGGTCGCGGCGACCAGCTGCGGGCCGGGGTGCTACCGCGCGACTCGAGGGCTGAGACGGCCCGCCCGCACTCTCATTCGCGTCCTCGTGTCCGGACGCGGTCCGGCGTTCACGCTCCCTGCCCGCTGGCCGGCGCCGACCGCCGACGCGATCGTCGGCCGGGCGACCCGCGTCTTCCGCCGACTGCGGACGCTCGTCATCCACGAGCGGCTCGCATCGAGCCCGCAGAATTTCCTCAAGACGACCTACGAGCTCGTCGCGCCGAACCGGCTCGCCTACCAGATCGCGGGCGGGGCGCAGGCGATCGTGATCGGCGACCGACGGTGGGACCGTGACAACGCCCGCGCGCGGTGGCAGCGGTCGTCGCAGACGCCCCTCCGCCAGCCGACGCCCTTCTGGACGAGCTGGACGCGCTCGCACCTGCTCGGGACGGCACAGCTCGGCGGCCGGCCCGTCTGGCTCGCCTCCTTCTACGACCCCGCCTCGCCCGCGTGGTTCAAGGTCTGGATCGACAAGCGGTCGTACCGCACGCTCCAGCTGCGGATGACGGCCGCTGCCCACTTCATGCACCACGTCTACGGGCCGTTCGACGCGCCGATCCGGATTGCCCCGCCGAAGTGACGGGAGCGTTTCTGATACTGAGGACGAATGCGGCGCCTTCTCCTTCCGTTCGCCCTGTGTCTCACGCTGGCGGGATGCGGAGGGAGCGGGCCCGTCTCAGTCTCGGAGACCTCGTTCGGACGGGGCGCGGAGCAGGTCTGGCTCTTTCGCCCCGACAGCAAGCCAAAAAGCGTCGTCGTCTTCCTGCACGGATTCGGCGGCCCGGTCGAGGAGACCCCCGAGAACCATCTTCCGTGGCTGCGGCATCTCGCCGGCGAGATGAACGCCGTGATCTATCCACGATACGAGCGCACCGAGCATCCAGGGGACGCCGCGGCCGTTCTGGTCGCAGTCGGACGCGCCTTGCGCCGCCTCGGGAAACCCCATGTGCCCCTCGTCGTCATCGGCTACTCCCGCGGCGGGCGGCTCGCCGTCGAGTATGCGGCCGTGGCGCCGGAGCTCGGCCAACATCCTGCAGCTGTGCTGAGCGTCTTTCCGGGCTTGCTGTCGCCGGCCGAGCCGGAAGTTCCCCTCGGTGGACTCGATCCGCGAATACCGCTCGTGTTCATGTACGGCACCGCGGATACCGCCGTCGGTGGCGAGGGCGTGCGCGATTTGTTGCGCCGGCTCGAAGCCGCCAACTACCCGCCCGACCGCATCAGGCTCGTCGCCGTCCGCTCGCGCGGGACCTGGCATGCGAACCATTTCGCGCCGATGGACACGAGCCCGCGAGCGAGGCACGTCTTCTGGGACGCTGCCGACCGGCTGATCGATTCGGTCCGCAAGTAGCGGGGCTATCCTGTGTGCGCGCGGTGGCGGTAGCTCAGTTGGTAGAGCCCCGGGTTGTGGTCCCGGTGGTCGGGGGTTCGAGTCCCCTCCGCCACCCTTCGCGTTGAAGATCCTGGCGACGCGGCGCTTCCCCGGTCCCGCGTGGGACGAGCTCGCGGATGTCGAGTACGGCCTTCCCGACGGCGTCCGCCGAGACGTCGAGGCGCTCGTCGTCGTCGGCGAGACGATCGACGCCTCGATTCTCGACCGGCTCCCGAACCTGAAAGTCGTCGCGAACTACGGGGTCGGCTACGACGGGATCGACGTCGAAGGGCTCCGCCGCC
>JBARRS010000155.1:0-9099 GCA_049644345.1 Gaiellaceae bacterium | reverse complement strand
GGCGCCTTGCGCTTCGGCGAGGAGCAGCCGAGCGCCTTCTCGGATGAGATGCAGATGGCCTGGCACCACCTGGCCTGCGCCGCCCGCAAGCGGCCCGTAGAGGTCCGGGACGCCCTCTCGCGGTTCGAAGGCGAGGTCCCCGGCCGCGACGAGGTCGAGAAGTTGCTCGCAGGGGCCGACGAGACGGCCGTGGCCTATCCCTACGCGGAACGCGCCTCCACCGCCCCCACCTCCAAAGCCACACATCGGCTGAGCTCTTCGCGGCGTACTCGACCACTTCGTTCACGTACTCGATCCGCATGAGGGACGACGCGACTCTGGCCACGCGGGAGCCCACCCCGAACGCCCGTCGGTGACGAGGGTCGACTCGCCGATCGCGTCGATCCACATGGGCTCGTTCCGGTAGTCAGTCGTGGAGGCGTCAACCTCGCCGCTCAGCGCCAACGCGCAGTTGTGGGTGACGCACGCGGAGAGCAGCAGGAAACGACGGCTTGCGCGGCCGTGTGAGGGCGTGAGTTACAGCAGCGCGACGTAGTCGCCGGATAGACACCTGTAAACATTGATTCTGTGGCCGGGCGAGCTGGAGGCAGCACTGCCCGCGGTGCCAGGCCGACCTGTGACTCTCTTCTTTTCCTCGAAGTTCGAGCAAATGCCGGGCGAGTGCCGGCGGCAAGAATCGAACTTGCGCACGCCTTTAGGACACCACCGCTGTTCGATCCGTTGAGCTGCGGGGCGCGCCGGCAAGGCAAATCGAGCGGCTCCGGGCGATTCAACGACGTGTGATCACACGGTCGATAATCCCGTACTCGCGCGCCTCGTCCGGCGTCATGAAGTAGTCGCGCTCCATGTCCTTCGAGACCCGGTCGAGCGGTTGGCCGGTGTGCTTGGCGATGATCTCTTCCAGGCGCCGCTTGACGTTGATCACCTCGCGCGCCTGGATCTCGATGTCGGTTGCCTGTCCTTCGAAGCCGCCGGAAACCTGGTGGATGAGGATTTTGGCGTTTGGCAGCGCCATCCGCTTCCCCTTCGTGCCGCCGGCGAGGATCAGGGCGCCCAACGAAAGCGCGATCCCCACGCACGTCGTCTGGATATCGGGCCGCACGAACTGCATCGCGTCGTAGATCGTGAGCCCGGCGTAGACTGAGCCGCCGGGCGAGTTGATGTAGATCGAAATGTCCTTGTCCGGCTCTTCTGATTCGAGGTGTAGAAGCTCGGCGACTACGAGGTTTGCGATTTGGTCGTCGATCGGTGTCCCGAGGAAGATGATCCGCTCCTTGAGCAACCGTGAGTAGATATCGAAGGTCCGCTCCCCGCGCGAGTCCTGCTCGATCACCATCGGGATCACGGTCATCGACTGGCTCTTCAAGCCGCCCGGGGACACGGCGACGATTGGCGTGAGCGCGAAGCGCGGAACGCGCGAGCCGCGGTAGCCCTCACCGCACAAGCCGAACTGAAACTCCGTGCTCACCGTGGCAGGCGAGCGCTTCGAGCGGCCTTCGCACTGGAGCGGTCACAGCCTTCCTCGGCGGTCACCTTCGAACACCATCAACCCACGACGAAGCGTACCCCTTGCCCGACCTACGAGCTGCTCTCCCTCGGCGGCCTCGATACGCCATACGAAGCAGCAGTTCGCCGGCATGGAGGTGGCACCCCCGCGCAGGCTCAAACTGCGTCGGAGTCCTGACCACCGTGGAGCACCACTCGGACGAGCAACTTCTCATCCTCCGGCCTCCTGAGGACCAGCCTCCGCTCATGGCTTTCGCCTGGCCTTCTCTTCACTCGTCCGGCGTCCGACGTAGCGCCTTCTCAGTTCCTCGGGTGCCTACGGCAAGCGCCTCCCGGACGAGTACCGTAAGCCCGGCGCAGCGAATCGATCAAGTACACGTACTGAGGCAAGCGCGCGGATGTTCCGGCGCACGCCGACGCTCCGCATCAGCACGACCCGTGGCGACCGGCGGCGCGCCGCTCAGTCGCGCCTGGGCTCCCAGGGCGTCAGCGGACGCTCGAACTCACTCGCCGGGTGGAACCTCGGGTTCCCGGCCGCGCTCCACTTCACCTGTCCCATGCCGGTCTGCCTCCGGACCTGCCGGTCGACCGCCTTGAAGGCACCGACCGAGTAGTAGAACCCCCCGAGGCCGACGGAGTGCACAAGGGCGTTTTCCGGTGCAGCCGACCCTGGACGGGTGACGACTCGCAGGTCTCCGCAGGCCGGATCGGGCCGGTCGTGGTTGATCGTCGGGGGCACCGTCCCGCGCCGCAGCGCGAGGCAGGTGGACACGACTTGGAGCATCGACGAACCCGCTCCGTGCTGTCCGAGCATCGACTTGATGGAGTGCACGCGCACAGCGGGCAGGCGCGGACCAAAGACCTCGCCGAGCGCCACCCCTTCGAGACGATCGTAGATCTTCGAGGAGGATCCGTTCGCATTGACGACGTCGACGTCGTCAGGCGTCCACCCGGACTCGGTGAGGGCGGCCCGGAACGCGCGAACGCAGGGACGCACATCGATCTCCGGTGCGTCGTGGCTGTACTGCCGATTCCGGCCCGCGCTGCACACGGCATAGCCGGTCAGTTCCGCGTAGATGCGGGCGCCACGCCGCCGGGCGTGCGCTTCCGATTCGAGCAGCACGGCGGCCGCGCCCTCGCCGATCACGTTGCCGTCTCGGTCGAGGTCGAACGGCCGGGATGCGCGCCCCGGATCGTCGTTGTACCGGGTCGCCAGCGAGCGGGACGCATTCAGCGCAGCCATGACCTCGGGAACGACTTCGCAGTCCGTCCCGACGACGAGCATCGCATCGACGGCACCGGCCTGAATCATCCGCAGCGATTGCCCTAACGCGTCGAGGCCGGAGTTACAGCCCGAGCTCGCCGTATGGATGGGACCCCGGATGTTGAAGAACGACGAGATGACGCACGCCGAAGAGTGATTGAACGCGTGAAAGGCCGTGTGGGCTGGAGGGTTCCCCGTCGGGCCAAACCTTCGTTGGAGATCCAGCACCTCGCCGAGATTTCCGATCGACGTTCCGACGTAAACGCCGAGCCGGTCAGGATCGCACGCATCGAGGTCCAGCTCGGCGTCGTGAAGCGCGAGCACGCCCGAAGCCAACCCCAGGCTCACCGCACGCGGGGTGTGGCGGGCCATGACGCGACCTTTGACGATGTAGGTCTCGAGGTCGAAGTCCTTCACCTCGGCAGCGATCTTCGACGGGCTGGCCGATACGTCGCAGAGCGTCACCGGCCCGAAGCCGTGCCGTCCTTCCACCAGTGCATCCCAGAAAGCGTTCCGGCCGGATCCGATCGCACTGACCGGTCCGACGCCTGTTACGACGGCAGGAGCGATCGCCACGACTACACGGTAGCGCCCCCGATGCTGCGAGCGGGTCTCGCCGACGCCGAAGCCCTCCACAAGGCTCGCCGTTGTTCCTCGTGGCGGTCGGGGTAGCGGAAGAAGCGGTGGATGAATCCAGCAGGCGAGGCTATCGAGCCGCCCGCTGGGTCGCTAGTTCTCGGAAGTGGAGCCACTACCCGTGCGGCTCGGGCCCTTGACGGGAGCCGAATCCTCGGTGAAGTTCTGCCAGTAGCGGCTCGGCGTCGGCCCCGCCTGGCCCTGGTACTTCGAGCCGAGCTCGTCGGCGCCGTACGGGCGCTCGGCCGGCTCGGACAGCTGCACGAAGGAGATCTGGCCGATCTTCATCCCGTAGTAGATCGTGATCGGGAGGTTGGCCACGTTCGAGAGCTCGAGCGTCACGTGACCGTCCCAGCCGGGGTCGATGAAACCGGCGGTCGAGTGGATGAGGAGGCCGAGCCGGCCGAGCGAGCTCTTGCCCTCCAGCCGCGCGACGAGGTCGTCCGGAAGGCGAATGCGCTCGAGCGTGGAGCCGAGCACGAACTCGCCCGGGTGGAGGATGAACGGCTGGTCGTCCGCGACCTCGACCAGCTCGGTCAAGTCCTCCTGGGGCTCCTTGACGTCGATGTACGGGTACCGCGCATTGTGGAAGACGCGGAAGTAGCGGTCGGCTCTGACATCGACACTCGAGGGCTGCAGCAGCGACTCGTCGTAGGGGTCGATCTCGATGCGGCCCTCCGCGAGCAGGCGGGCGATTGTCCGGTCGGCGAGGACCACGCCGCGATTCTAGGAGGGGTTGGCGGAACGGTGCTCGTCGTCGGGGTGCGATGCTCGTTCCGAGGCAAGGACGCAGGGAGCGTCAATAGCCAAGGCTATTGGCGCGACTGAGGACGCAGCATCGGGGCGAGCAGCGCGGCCCGACGGCACAGACTCTGTTTCGCCATCCCCTCCTGGGCAGGCGCTTTGAATGGTTCCTATTCAGCTATGCATCTCGGCCGCTCGGTCTTGTATCGTCAGATTCGTGGCGGCTACGCGGACGATCGACCTCAAGACCGAGATTCCGGGCCCTCGCTCGCGCGAGATTCTCCAGCGCAAGGAGCGAGTCGTCGCAGAGCCGCTCTCGGTCTACCTGCCGATCGTGATCGCCGAAGGCCGCGGGGCGACGCTCACAGACGTCGACGGGAACACGTTCATCGACTTCACCGGCGGCGTCGGCTGCCTCAACGTCGGTCACTCGCACCCCGCCGTCGTGGCCGCGGCACGCGAGCAGCTCGAGCGCTTCACCCACACGGACTTCACGATCGTTCCGTACGAGACCTACGTCACGCTCGCCGAACGGCTGACGGATTCGGCGCCGATCTCGGCACCGGCGAAGGCGGCGTTCTTCAACGCCGGCGCAGAGGCGATCGAGAACGCGATCAAGTTCGCGCGCGCGTACACCAAGCGGTCGGCCGTGATCGCGTTCGAGGGCGGCTTCCACGGCCGGACGCTGCTCGCGCTTTCGTTGACCTCGAAGACGCACCCCTACAAGGCGGGGCTCGGCCCGTTCGCCCCCGAGATCTACCGCGTTCCCTTCCCCAGCGAGTACCGCGGTCCGACCGCGACCGAGGCCCTCGCCGCTCTCGAGCGTGCCCTTGTTACACAAGTCGCGGCCGAGACCGTCGCCGCGATCGTGCTCGAGCCGGTCCAGGGCGAGGGCGGCTTCGTCGTCGCGCCGCCGGATTTCATCGAGGGTGTCCGCCGGATCTGCGACGACAACGGGATCGTGCTCGCCGTCGACGAGGTGCAGACGGGCTTCGGGCGCACCGGGAAGATGTGGGCGATCGAGCACTACGGGATCGAGCCCGACCTGATCATGGTCGCGAAGTCGATCGCGGCCGGCCTCCCGCTCTCCGGCGTGATCGGCCGCGCCGAGATCATGGACGCCCCCGGCGACTCCGCGATCGGCGGAACCTTCGTGGGTAATCCGGTGGCGCAGGCGGCTGCGCTGGCTGTCCTCGACGTGTTCGAGGATGAGGGTCTCTGCGACCGCGCTGGGGCGATCGGCGAGACGATCCGGGCCCGGATGCAGACGTGGCACAGCCGCTGGGACGCGATCGGCGACGTCCGCGGTCTCGGCGCGATGCTCGCGATTGAGCTCGTCCATGACCGCGAGAGTACGAATCCGGCTCCGGAGACCGCCTCGGCGATCGTCGAGGCCGCGGCCGAGCGCGGGTTGCTCTTGCTGAAGTCCGGGATCTACTCGAACTGCATCCGCGTGCTCGCTCCGCTCGTGCTCACCGACGCTGAGCTTGACGAGGCCCTAGGCGTCTGGGAGCAGGCGCTGGAAGTAGTCCTCGCTTAACGCCTCGGGCCTCGGGCATGCTGTGCCTGCTGTGGTCGGTGAGCTGATCGCGGACCGGTACGAGCTCGAGCGGCTGGTCGGCACCGGGGGCATGTCGAGCGTCTACTGCGCGCGCGACCGGCTGCTCGAGCGGAAGGTCGCGCTGAAGATCCTGCACGAGCACTACACCGGCGACGACGACTACGTCGAGCGCTTCCGCCGCGAAGCTCGGGCCGTGGCGCAGCTCTCGCACCCGAACATCGTCACCGTGATCGACCGCGGCGAGCAGGACGGCCGGCAATTCATCGTCTTCGAGTACGTCGACGGCGAGAACCTGAAAGAGCTCGTCGAGCGCGAGGGGCGGCTGCCCGTCCGCGATGCGATCGAGCTGGCGCTCCAGGTCGGCCGCGCGCTCGCGTTTGCCCATGCGCAGGGCCTCGTCCATCGCGACGTGAAGCCGCAGAACGTGCTCTTGAACGACGACGGCCGGGCGAAGGTGACCGACTTCGGCATCGCCCGCGAGATCGACGTCGAAGGACTGGCGACGACCGGCACGGTGCTGGGGACGAGCGAGTACATCGCGCCGGAACAGGCTCGCGGCGAGCACGTCGACGTGCACACGGACGTCTATTCGCTCGGCGTCCTTCTCTACGAGCTCCTGACCGGCCAGGTGCCCTTCAGCGGCGACAACTTCGTCACGGTCGCGATGCGACACGTGAACGATCCCGTGCCGAGCGTCCGCGACCGGCGGCCGGACGTACCTGCGCGGTTGGATGCGGCCGTCGGGCGCGCAATGGCGAAGGATCCCGGCGATCGCTGGCAGTCGATGGACGAGTTCCTCGCCGAGCTCGAGGCGTGCCTCGACGAGCTCGACGCGGAGGCGGGCGCCACGATGGTCGTCGGGCCTGCGCCGCCGCCGGCTGCGCGTGAGCGCCCGCCCAGGGAGCGCCGCGCCCTTACCTTCTCGGTTCCGCTCCTGCTCGCGGTGCTCGCCGCGGTGCTCGCGATCGGGGTCGGCGGCGTCGGACCGGTGGGGAAATCGAAGACGCCGGCACCGCCGGCGAAGCCGGTGCACTTCATTGCGACTGCTGCGTACGACCCCTTTGGCGACCGGCACGAGCACAATGAAGCTCTGTCGAAGGCAACCGACGGCAACCCGGCGACGTTCTGGACGACGGAGCAATACCGTAGCTTCACGAAGCCGGGCGTCGGGATCGTGCTCGACGCGGGCCGTTCTGCAGCGGTGCGCTCGCTGACGATCACCACCGACACGCCTGGCTACACGGCGGAAATCCGTTCCGGCTCTTCTGCGGCGGGCCCCTTTCAGTCCGACTCGAGCTCGCAGAGGATCGACAGCTCGACGACGCTAGATCTGAACGGCAAGACCGCGCGCTTCTATCTGATTTGGATCACCAATCTCGGCGGCCGGGCCTCCGTGCATGTAAACGAGGTAAAGGCCGGCTAGAACTCGAGCCGGCGGCGGCGCTCGTGCCGCTCGAGCGCGAGCTTGACGAGCCGGTCGACGAGCTCGGGGTACGCAATCCCAGAGGACTCGAACAGCTTCGCGTACACGCTCGTGGCTGTGAAGCCGGGGATCGTGTTCAGCTCGTTGAGGACGACCTCGCCTCCCTCGCGGACGAAGAAGTCGACCCGCGCCATCCCTTCGCACTCGCTTGCGACGAACGAGCGCACCGACAGCTCCTGCACGCGCTCGATCGTCTGCTGAGGCAGCCGCGGCGGGACGATCAGGTCCATGCCGCCGTCGTCGTACTTGGCCGAGTAGTCGTACCAGTCGGGCTCGCCGAAGCCGTGCGAGACGATCTCGCCCGGAAGCGAGGCGATCGGCTCGCGGTTGCCCAGCACGCCGCACTCGACCTCGACCCCTGCGACGAACTCCTCGATCAGCACCTTCTCGTCGTGGCGGAATGCGAGCGAGACGGCGTCGGCGAGCTGCTCCGGCTCCCGCACCTTCGTGATCCCGACCGAGGAGCCGAGCCGGGCCGGCTTGACGAAGACCGGGTAGGCGAACGGATGCTCGAGCGTGTCGCCTTCGCGCAGTGTCACGTTTCGCGTCACCGGCACCTCGTGGTCGCGCATGACCGACTTGAACAGGTCTTTGTCCATCGCGAGCGCGGAGGCGACGACGCCGGCGCCCACGTACGGGACGCCGGCGAGCTCGAGCAGCCCCTGCACCGTGCCGTCCTCGCCGAACGGGCCGTGCAGCACCGGAAAGACGACGTCCACGTCCGCGAGAGTCGCGGGCACGCGGTCGGTCGGCACGGGCAGCGTCTCGACGACTGACCCGTCGCCGTCCCTCAGCTTGCGCCTCTCACCGGCGCCGAGCTGCCAGCGGCCGTCCCGTGCGATCTCGACCGTCACCGCCTCGAACTGGTCCGGATCGAGCGCATCGAGCACCGAGCGGGCGGAGGCAAGCGAGACCTCGTGCTCGGAGGAGCGACCGCCCATGAGCACGGCCACGCGGACGCGCCGGCTCACGTCGTCGTGCCCGAGAACTGGCCGACGAAGATCGTCACCGTCGAGCCCTGGGGCGCGTTCGATCCGCCACTCGGGTTCTGGTTCAACACCACTCCGTTGCTTCCCGGATCGCTGGTCGCCTGGTGCACGGTCTTGACCTTGAAGCCTTGCTGCTGAAGCAGCGTCTTCGCGTCTCCTTCGGTCTGGCCGGTCACGTCCGGAACCGGCGCGCTCGTCTGGCCTTTCGAGACGTTGACGGTGACGGTGGAGCCCTTCGGCGCCGAGGCACCAAAGCCCGGGGTGGTCGAGACGACGATGCCCAGCGGCTGGCTCGAGTCGACATCCATCCGCTTGACCTGGAACCCGGCGCCGAGCAGCGCGCCGCGTGCATTCGCGTACGGCTGACCGACGACATTCGGAACGGGAACCTGCTGGACGCCCTTCGAGACGTTGATCCGAACACTCGTCCCCTCGGGCACCTGAGTGTTTGCCTGCGGGTCCTGGCCGGTAACGGTCCCCGTCGGCTTCCCTGAGAAGACCTGGACGATTCGGAATTTCAGGTGCGCCGCCGTCAAGGCCGCGACTGCATCGTCGCTCGATTTGTCGACGACGTCGGGCACGGGCGTCTTCGGCACGCCCGTCGAGACGTAGATCTTCACTGGGTCGCCCCTGGGGATCCGCTGGCCGGCGTCAGGGTTCTGGTTGAAGACACGGCCCTTCGCCGTATCAGTGCTCGAGCCGTACGTGACGACCGGCTTGAGATGGAACTTCTGCACTTGCTTCACTGCGAGGTCCTTCTGCATGCCGAGCACGTAAGGAACGCCGACGGGCTTGTTCGCCGTCAGCTCGTCCTGGATCTTCTCGTAGGCGAAGAAGGCCGCGACACCCGCCACCGCGAGCAGCACGACCGCGAGGATCCAGGGCCAGATTGGCCGGCGCCGTTTCGGCGGCCCTT
>JBARRS010000154.1:0-2914 GCA_049644345.1 Gaiellaceae bacterium | reverse complement strand
GCCCTCAACCGTTGCTACGACCAGCCGCCTGAGTGGGCCGGGGAGGGATCGAACCTCCGACCTTGGGATTAAAAGTCCCCTGCTCTACCAACTGAGCTCCCGGCCCTTCAGGTGAGTATGCCCGGTTCGGCGGTTTAGCTCGCCGACGGTGCAGGAACGGAGCAGACGTGGCCGTGACAGAACGGAAAACGCCGGCGCCCGAGGAGCGACCGCTGCCGGATCCCGGCGACCAAGATCTCTCCTGGCGCGACTACGTCGCGATCGTGAGGCGAGCGGTCAAGCAGATCGGCGCCGACAACATCACGCTGATCGCGCAGGCCCTGGCCTACAGCGCCTTCCTCGCGATCCCATCCGTCCTGCTCGTCGTTGCGGGCGTCTTCACGCTGGTCGCCAGCGCCCACGACATCACCTCGCTGATGAACCACGTAGGCCACATCGTTCCCGCGCAGGCGAAGACGCTCGTGACCGACAGTCTCCAGCGCCTGAACAACAGGCCGAGCACAGGCGTCACGATGACGATTGTCGGCTTCGTCCTGGCCCTGTGGGCGACGACAGGCGCGATGACCGCCCTGATCACCGGCCTCAACATCGCCCACGGGAAGCGGGAGACGCGGAGCTTCGTCCGCCGCCGCCTCGTGGCGCTCGAGCTGGTCGCGCTGATGGCGGTCGCCTTTGTCCTCGTCTTCGGGCTGCTGGTGCTCGGGCCGCAGCTCTCACGCTGGATCGGCAACGCGGTGGGGCTTCAAAGCACGATCGGCTGGATCTGGTGGATCGCGCAGTGGCCGCTCCTCGTCGGTGGGCTGATGCTCGTGTTCGCGACAGTCCATTATCTCGGCCCCAACTTCGAGCACCCGCGCTGGCAGCTCATCACGCCCGGTGCGGTGGTCGCAATGGTCGTGTGGCTCGCGGCGTCCGGCCTGTTCGCCGTCTACACGTCGAGGTTCGGCTCCTACAACAAGACCTGGGGCTCGCTGGCGGCCGTGATCATCCTGCTGACGTGGCTGTGGCTGACGAGCCTCGCGATCCTGCTCGGGGCGGAGATCAACGCGGAGGCTGAGCGAAGCACCGGAGCGGCCTAGACTCAGCGCATGCTGACGTGCCCGGAGTGCGGGCAGGAGAACCCGGACGGTTTCAGGCTCTGCGGGATGTGCGGCGCCTCGCTGGCCGCGGAAGCGCCGCCGGCGCGCGAAGAGCGAAAGGTCGTCACGGTCCTCTTCGCCGACCTCGTCGGCTTCACCGCACGGGCCGAGCAGCTCGATCCAGAGGACGTGCGCGCGCTCCTCTCGCCTTACTACACGCGCCTGCGCGCGGAGCTCGAGCGGCACGGAGGCACCGTCGAGAAGTTCATCGGCGACGCGGTGGTTGCGCTCTTCGGGGCGCCCGTCGTCCACGAGGACGACCCCGAGCGGGCCGTGCGCGCGGCGCTGGCGATCCGCGATTGGATCCGCGACCAGGAGGAGGATCTCCAGCTCCGGATCGCCGTCAATACAGGCGAGGCGCTGATCGCGCTCGGCGGTGCCGCCGAGGGCGAAGGAATGGCCTCCGGCGATGTCGTCAACACGGCGGCACGGCTGCAGGCGGCGGCGCCCGTCAACGGGATCCTCGTCGGCGAGACGACCTACCGCGCGACCCGGCACGCGATCGAGTACCGGGACGCCGAGCCCGTCACGGCAAAGGGGAAGGCCCAGCCTGTTCGGGTCTGGGAGGCGATGCGCGCGCGTGCGCGGATCGGGGTCGACCTCCTCCGGGGAGTCAGGACGCCGTTGGTCGGGCGAGAGCGCGATCTCGACGTGCTCAAAGACGCACTGGCCCGAGCCAGGCAGCAGCGCTCCCCGCAGCTCCTGACGCTCGTCGGCGAGCCAGGGATCGGAAAGAGCCGGCTCGTCTTCGAGCTGATGCAGGTCGTCGAGGCAGAGCCCGAGCTGATCCGCTGGCGGCAGGGGCGTTCGCTGCCATACGGCGAAGGCGTCAGCTTCTGGGCGCTCGCCGAGATGGTGAAGGCAGAGGCCGCGATCCTCGAAACCGACTCGCCCGACCAGGTCGCGGACAAGCTGCACGCTGCTGTCGAAGCGGTCTTGTCCGAACAGGGCGAGGCGCAATGGGTCGAGGGTCACCTGCGTGCCCTCGTCGGAGTCGGCGTCGAGGCCGAGCTCGGGGCAGAGCGCCGCAGAGAGGCCTTCGCGGCCTGGCGGCGCTTTCTCGAGGCGCTCGCTCACGAGCGTCCGCTCGTGCTCGTCTTCGAGGACCTGCACTCGGCCGACGACAGCCTGCTCGACTTCGTCGATCACCTCGTCGACTGGGCGAGCGGCGTGCCGGTGCTCGTTCTCGCGACGGCACGTCCGGAGCTACTCGAGCGCAGGTCGGGCTGGGGTGGAGGGAAGCCGAATGCGGCCACGCTGACGGTGACGCCGCTCTCTGACGAGGAGACGCACCGGCTGATCGCCGCCCTGATGCAACAGCCGCTCATGGCGGTCGAGACGCAGACGGAGCTCCTCGCAAGCGCCGGCGGAAACCCCCTCTACGCGGAGCAGTATGTGCGCATGCTCGACGAGTACGCCTCGGCTGACCAGCTACCGCTCCCCGAGACGGTGCAGGGGATCATCGCGGCGCGCCTCGATCTCCTCTCCACCGACGAGAAACGGCTGATCCAGAACGCGGCAGTGGTCGGAAAGGTCTTTTGGAGTGGCGCGGCCGGGGCGATCGACCGGAGCGAGCCGTGGCGCACCGAGGAGCAGCTGCACGCGCTCGAGCGCAAGGAGTTCGTCCAGCGGGCACAGGACTCGTCCGTCGCGGGCGAGACGGAATACACATTCCGGCACCTGCTCGTGCGGGACGTTGCCTACGGCCAGATCCCGCGTGCGGCGCGAGTCGCAAAGCATCGTGCCGCCGCCGCCTGGATCGAGTCGCTCGCACG
>JBARRS010000153.1:0-6332 GCA_049644345.1 Gaiellaceae bacterium | reverse complement strand
GGGCCGGCGTGCGCGCGCGCGAAGATCGCCGCCGCCGGCTCGCGGCGCAGCTCGTCGAGCGCGAGCGCCGCATCGGGAAGCCGCCTGAGCTTCTCCGCGCGCCCCTCGACGTAGGAGCGGACGAGCGGGCGGTACTCGCAGAGCCCCGAGGCGTGCTGCTCGAAGGCGAACGGGATCTCGGCGCCCGCCTCGACCTCGCTCGACAGCAGGTGGAACGCGCCGAGGCAGAAGCAGCGGAGCGCCTGGTAGAGGTGCGGAGCGCGCATGGACACGCGCTTCCGTTAGACGCCGGGCGGCCCCTCTCCTGCCTGGCATCGCTGACACCAGTACGCCGTTCGGTTGTCGTCGCCCTGGCCGTGCGAGCGGATCGTCGCTCCGCAGCGGGGGCAAGGGCGCCCGGCTCGACGATAGATCCGTCGTTCTCGATGCGATCCGTCGACCGACGCGCTCATCATCCGGTGCGCCGCCTCGAGCACGGCCCGCAGCTCCTCGTCGGAGACGCTGCAGACGGGCCGCCACGGCGAGACCCGCACCTCCCACAGCGACTCGGCTTTCCACAGGTTTCCGATCCCCGCGACGAGCCGCTGGTCGAGAAGGGCGTCGCCGACGGCCCGATCAGGCTCGAGCCGTAGGTTCGCGACCATCGCGTCGAGATCGGGTGGCTCTTCGAGGATGTCAGGGCCGAGGCGGCGGACGACGCGGTCGTGGAGCTCGAGCACGGGACCGTTCCACAGGATCGCCTCGCGCTCCGCACCCTGGAGGACGAGCCAGGGCCGACCGGACCGCTTCGCACCCCGCTCTCTGACCTGCCAGCGTCCGCGCATGCGCAGGTGGCTCCGCAGGACGACGCCGCCCTCGAACCGGAGCAACAGGTTCTTCCCCGCCGCCTCGACGCTCTCGAGCCGGCGACCGTCGAGCTTCGGGGCCACGCCCGTCGCCGCGGCGCCGGGGTGCGGCGTCTCGACCTGGACCCGCTCGCCCACGAGTGCCTGGAGCCGCTGGGCGGCACGGAGGAGCGAGTCCCCCTCGGGCACTACGGCCTGAGGACGGCCCGGCGGGGACCCGCGAGGAACCCGGCCTCGAGCAGGAGGGGCATGATCTCGCTCTCCGCGACCGGCTCGCCGTCGAAGCGCTCGACTGCGAGACGCTTGACGCCGCGGCTCTTGACGTGCCTCACCAGCGCCGAGAGCGCGAGACTCAGCCACGAGTCGTCGGGGTCGCGGAGCGGGACGAGCGACCGGCCCCCGCGCTCGACGAAGAGCACCGCTTCGCCACCGAGCAGGACGACGACCGCGCCTGCGACCCGCGCGGCACGTGAGCCCGCCCGTCTCGGCCACGGGAGGGCGGCGCCGTACGGCTGCGCGGGGTCGGCTGCGGCGAGGACGAGCCCTTCCGGCTCTTCCCCTTCCTTCGGCCGCAGCTCCCTGAGCCGCTCGACCGCACCGCCGAGTGCGAACTGAGCGCCCCCGAGCCCCTCGACGAAGTAGCCGCGCCGGCAGAGCCCAAGCGTCTCGAGCGCCTTCAGCTCGCCGTAGACGGCTGCATAGCCGCCCGGGACTCCCTCGCCCAGGACGCCATCGCGGGTGACGATCCCTTGCCGCTCGAGCAGAAGCTCCGCGAGCGCGCGGCGGTCGACCGTCCCTTCGAAGAGCCGGCCGGTCAGGGACCAACGCCCCTGCGTCGCCGTGATCTCGGAGGCGCGGCGGCGGGAGAACCGCCGCGGCCTTCGCTCCAGCTTGGGTGTCGCATGGCGGCGACCGGCCCGCAGTGGCTGCCAGGCGTCGTTTGTCGCCTCGCCCGCCCAGACGAGATCCCACAACGCCGGAAGCGCATCGTCGGCCTCCAGCCCCGTCTCGGTCAGCAGGTCGAACCAGAAGAGCGCGCTGCGCAAGAGCGCGTCGCGCAACCGTTGATGAACCTCTCCCTCGGACGGCTCCGTCTGTTGCGGCCGGCCGAGGACAGGCGCGTCCTCACGGAAGTAGACGGCAACGCGGTCGACGCCGGCCCCGACCCAAACGAGCTCACCGGAGGCGCAGAGCTGATCGAGCTGGGCGGGCGCGTAGCCCGGAACCCGCCGTGGGAGCACGTCGGACTCCCAGAGCGCTACCGGCAGCGCAAGCCCCTGGAGCGGGACGAGGGCCTCGCGCAAGGTCGACCGCCGGTCGATCCCCTGCCAGCTCGGTAGGAAGCGCGCGAGCGCGGCAGGCTCGACGGGCTCGACCTCTTTCCGCAGCGCCGCCAGCGACGCGCGGCGAAGCCGCCGCAAGACCTCTGGATCGCACCACTCGCGCTCGGTCCCGCCGGGACGCAACTCCCCGCGCACGAGCGACTCCTCACGCTCGAGCTGCTGGAGCACGGACTCGACTTCGGTCCCGAACTGCTGGTTCGCCTCGGCGCTCGTGAACGGGCCGCGCCCGCGGGCCCACCGGTGGACGAGTTGTCGCAGAGCTGTGCCGGGCTCCGACCCCGTGAGGAAAGCCTCCGGAAGACCCGACGGCGGCATTGCGCCGAGTCCGTCGCGGTACCGACCGGCGTCCTCGGCCGCGATCAGCCGCTCCTCTCCGGCAATCCGCACCCGAACGGCCCGCCGCTCCGCCTCGAGCACCGCCGCGAAGGCCTCGTCGAACTCGCCGGGCCGAAGGTCGCCCCGGAGCCGGAGCACGTCGTGGAGCTCGTCCGGGTTCCGAGGCTCGCCACGGAGCTGCCGCTCGACCTCCTCGACCGCACCGGGGTCGATCAGGTCGCGCAGCTCCTCCTGGCCGAGGAGCTCGCGGAGCAGGTCACGGTCGAGCGAGAGCGCCTGCGCGCGCCGCTCGGCCGGCGGCGTGTCGTCCTCGTACATGTAATTCGCGATGTAGTCGAAGAGAAGGGACGACGCGTACGGCGACGCCGACGCCGTCTCCACGTCGACGAGGTCGAGCTCACGCGACCGGAGTCCCTGCAGGAGCCGCTTCAGCGCCGGCAGGTCGAAGACGTCCTGGAGACACTCACGGTACGTCTCGAGCACGATCGGGAACGCTGGGTACCGCCTCGCGACCTCGAGCAGCGACTGCGCCTTCAGGCGCTGCTGCCAGAGCGGCGTCCGTTGGTCGGGACGCCGGCGCGGGATCAGCAGCGCCCGCGCCGCGTTCTCGCGGAAGCGAGAGCCGAAGAGCGCTGTCTCTCCGACCTCGTTCACGACGAGCTCCTCGATCTCCTCCGGGTCGAGGAGGACGAGCTCTGTCGCCGGCGGAGCGTCTGCGTCCGGGAGATGGACGGCGATTCCGTCGTCGGACCAGATCGCCTGGGCGTGCAGTCCGATCGAGTCGCGCAGCCTTGCTTGGATCGCCATCGCCCAGGGGCCGTGGACGCGCGCCCCGAAAGGCGAGAGCACGCAGAGCCTCCAGTCGCCGATCTCGTCACGGAAGCGCTCGACCACGATGGTGCGGTCCGAGGGCACTGCTCCCGTCGCCTGCTCCTGCTCACGCAGAAAGGCGAGGAGGTTGTGCGCCGCCCGAGCGTCGAGCGCATGCTCACCTTGGAGCCGCTCGAGCGCCTGCTCCTCCGGCAGCGCCGCCAGCTTCCGCGAGAACTCGCCGATCGCCGCGCCGAGCTCGTACGGCCGCCCGACGCCCTCGCCTTTCCAGAACGGGATCCCTCCAGGCACGCCCGGCGCCGGCGAGACGAGCACTCGGTCGCGCGTGATCTCCTCGATTCGCCATGTCGAGGCTCCGAGCAGGAACGTCTGGCCCGCCCGGGCCTCGTAGACCATCTCCTCGTCGAGCTCGCCCACCCGGCCGCCGCCGTCGATGAGATGGACGCCGAAAAGGCCGCGGTCGGGGATCGTGCCGGCGTTCGTGACCGCCAGCCGTCTTGCACTGCCTCGTCCCCGGACCAGGTCCCCGGTCCTGTCCCAAACGATCCGCGGCCGCAGCTCGGCGAACTCGTCCGAGGGGTAGCGGCCGGCGAGCATGTCGAGCACGTTCTCGAGCTGCTGCCGCGAGAGGTCGCGGAACGGGTACGCGCGGCAGACGAGCTCGTGCAGCTCGCCCACCTCGATCTCTTCGTCCGCGGAGATCGCGACGATCTGCTGCGCGAGCACGTCGATCGGGTTGCGCGGGATCACCGTCTCCTCGATCGCCCCCTCGCCCATCCGCTTCGCCACGACGGCCGACTCGAGCAGGTCGGCCCGGTACTTCGGAAAGATGCGGCCCTTGGAGACGGCGCCGAGCTCGTGCCCGGCGCGGCCGATCCGCTGGAGCCCGCGCGCAACCGACTTCGGCGACTCGACCTGGATCACGAGGTCGACCGCGCCCATGTCGATCCCGAGCTCGAGCGAGGAGGTCGCGACGAGGCATGGGATCTCGCCTAGCTTCAGCAGCTCCTCGACCTCCGTGCGCTGTTCACGCGCGAGCGAGCCGTGATGGGCGCGCGCAATCTCTCGCCGCGTCGCTTGCGATGCCGCTTCAGAGGCCGTGCCGGCTTGCCCGGCGCGGCCGCTTGCCGAAGCGAGCTCGTTCAGGCGCAACGCCAGCCGCTCGGCGAGGCGGCGGTTGTTGACGAACACGATCGTCGAGCGGTGCTGCTCGACCAGCTCGAGGATCTGCGGGTAGATCGACGGCCAGATCGAGCCGTGGCTCCCCTCCTCAGGCACCTGCATGTCCTCGAGCGGCACCACGACCTCGAGATCGAGCTGCTTGGCGCGGCCGGCGTCGACGAGCTCGATCGGGCGACCGCCCGCAACGAATCGCCCGATCTCCTCGAGGGGCCGCTGCGTTGCCGAGAGACCGATCCGCTGGAACGGCCCCTGCGCGAGCCGCTCGAGCCGCTCGACCGAGAGCGCAAGGTGCGCGCCCCGCTTCGTGCCGGCGACCGCGTGTACCTCGTCGAGGATCAGCGTGCGAACGCCGACAAGCAGCTCTCGCGCGCGCGAGGTCAGCAGCAGGAAGAAGGACTCCGGCGTCGTGATCAGGATGTCCGGCGGCTCACGCAGCATCGCAGCGCGCTCCTTCTGCGGCGTATCGCCGGTGCGCACGGCGACACGCAATTCGGAATGCAGTCCCGCCAGCGGCCCCCGCAGGTTGCGCTCGATGTCGTAGTTGAGCGCCTTCAGCGGCGAGACGTAGAGCAGCCGCAGCCCTTGGCCCGGCTGCGAGTTGAGCCGGTCGATCCCGTAGAGGAAAGCCGCGAGCGTCTTGCCCGAGCCGGTGGGCGCCTGGATCAGGGTGTGCTTGCCGCTCGCGATCGCAGGCCAACCCAGCGCCTGCGCAGGCGTGGGAGCCTCGAACGTACGCTCGAACCAGGCTCGAGTCTCAGAGGAAAACGGCGCCAGCGCGTCCACAGCGCCAGCGTACCCTTCGGCACGTGGGTCGGAAGATCAACGTCAAGGGCACGAGTGGGTCCGGCAAGACCACCTTCGCGGCCGAGCTCGCGCGCCGTCTCGACGTGCCACACGTCGAGCTCGACGCGCTCCATCACGGGCCGAACTGGACCGAGCCGACAGACGAGGAGTTTCGCGCGCGGGTCGCCGAGGCGATGTCCGCCGCGCCGGACGGCTGGGTGATCGACGGCAACTACGAGAGCAAGCTCGGCGCCCTCGTCCTGCGCGAGGCCGACACGATCGTCTGGCTCGACCTGCCGCTGCGGGTAAAGCTCAGGCGGCTCTGGCGGCGGACGATCGACCGGATCCGCAACGACGTCGAGCTCTGGAGCGGCAATCGCGAGAGCTGGCGAGGCGCCTTCTGGGGCCGGGAATCGCTCTTCGTCTGGACGCTCCGGAGCCACATCCGCCATCGCCGCGCCTTCCCCGGGCGTCTGCCGCCGGAGCGGCTCGTGCGCCTGCGCTCGCCGGGGGAGACGCGGCGCTGGCTCGAAGCCCAGCGCTAGGCTTGCACCGGTGCCCGACCGCCTTCACTTCACCGGCAACGACGACGCCGACGCGCTGCTCGCAAACGATCCTTTCGCCCTGCTCGTCGGGTTCGCCCTCGATCAGCAGGTGCCGGTGCAGACCGCCTTCTCGGGGCCGCTGAAGCTGAAGCAGCGACTGGGGACGCTCGATCCGGGCGCAATCGCCACCACCGACCCGGCGCGGCTCGACGCGGTCTTCCGCGAGAAGCCGGCGATCCACCGTTTTCCGGGGACGATGGCCGAGCGCGTCCAGGACCTCGCCGCCCACGTCGCGGAGGACTACGGTGGCGATGCGACGCGGCTCTGGCGCGACGCGACGGACGGCGCCGACCTGCGCCGCCGGATCGCCGCGCTGCCCGGCTTCGGCGAGATGAAGGTGATTGCGCTCGGGTCGGTGCTCGCGAAGCGGTTCGGAGTGGACGTGGCCAGGGACCTGGTCCCTGGGC
>JBARRS010000152.1:0-21854 GCA_049644345.1 Gaiellaceae bacterium | reverse complement strand
TGCTCGTCGAGGTCGATGCCGAGCAGCTCGACGCCCTCGTAGACGTCGTCGCGCGAGACGCCGGCTGCAAAGGAGGGCTGTTTCAGCTTCTTCCGGACCGACTTCGGCTCGAGCGAGTCGATTCCGTTCGGCCGAACGAGCCCGCAGGCGTGCACGAATCCCGCGAGCTCGTCGCACGCGAAGAGCGTCTTCTTCAACGGCGTGTCGCGGGCAAGGCCGAGGTGCGATCCATGCGAGAGGATCGCTTCGACGACCTCGTCCGGGTAGCCCTCCTCCCGGAGGATCGGCGCTCCGTCCTGGGGATGCTTGTCGAGCGTGGGATGGATCTCGTAGTCGAAGTCGTGCAGGAGTGCTGTCACACGCCAGAGCTCCTCATCCTCGCCGAACCGGCGTGCGTAGGCGCCGACGGCGGCCTCGACGGCGAGCGCATGCCGCCGCAAGGGCTCGCTCTGCGTGTACTTGGTGAGGGTCTCCCAGGCCTGTTCACGGCTCGGCTGCACGCGCGAGTACGATAGCCGCCTCATGTCGTCCGTCGCCGTCGATGCCGTGGCGCAGTCATTCGTGATCGAGGGCGGCCGGCCGCTCAACGGCAGGATCCGCGCCGCCGGAAACAAGAACGGCGCCCTGCCGATTCTCGCCGCCTGCCTGCTCACGTCGGAGCCCGTCCTGCTGCGGAACGTGCCGCACATCCGGGACGTGGAGACGATGGTGGAGCTGCTCGCCGACATCGGCGCCGAGGTGGAGTGGCAGGCGCCGAACGAAATCCGGGTACATGCGGCCGAGGTCCTCAAGTACGAGCTCGACGAGGAGCTCTGCAGCCGGATCCGCGCCTCGATCCTGCTCGCAGGCCCGCTGCTTGCCCGTTGCGGTCGGGCGGTCGTGCCTCCGCCGGGCGGCGATGTGATCGGTCGCCGCCGCCTCGACGTCCACATCGATGCGCTCGAGCGCCTCGGAGCCGACGTCCAGGCCAACGGGCCCTACGACATGCGGACGGAAGGGCTGAGGGGCGCCCGCCTGTTCCTCGACGAGGCGAGCGTCACGGGCACCGAGAACGTGGTCATGGCCGCCGTCACGGCACGCGGCGAGACGGTGATCGGCAATGCGGCCTGCGAGCCGCACGTCCAGGATCTCTGCCGATTCCTCGTCGCCCTCGGCGCCAGGATCGAGGGGATCGGGTCGAATGTGCTGCGGATCGAAGGTATCGAGACCCTGCGCGGCGGCGAGTGGCGCATCGGCCCGGACCACATCGAGGTCGCGAGCTTCATCGGCCTCGCCGCGGTCACGCCGGGCGAGGTGTTGATCGAGGAGGTCGTCCCCGAGGACCTCGCCTCGATCGTCCACGTCTTCCAGCGGCTTGGCATCAGGATGGAGCTCGGGGACGCGAGCATTCGAGTCCCCGACGGGCAGGAGCTTGTGATCAGGGACGACCTCGGCGGCCAGATCCCCAAGATCGAGGACGGTCCGTGGCCGGCGTTTCCGGCCGACTTGACTTCGATCGCGCTCGCCGTGGCGACGCAGGCCCGGGGCACCGTGCTCGTGTTCGAGAAGATGTTCGAGAACCGCCTGTTCTTCGTCGACAAGCTCGTGAACATGGGAGCGCGGATCATCCTGTGCGATCCCCACCGTGCCGTCGTCTCGGGACCGACGCGCCTTTACGGCGAGCGGTTGACGAGCCCTGACATCCGTGCGGGGATGGCGATGCTGATCGCGGGCCTGTGTGCCGAGGGAGTGTCGACGATCGGGAACGTCGGCGAGATCGACCGCGGGTACGAGCGGATCGACGACCGCCTGCGGCCGCTCGGCGCGCGGATAGAACGCGTCGAGGGATAGTGCCTCGTCCGGCGCTCCAGGCCCGGGTCGACGTCGACGGTACCGGCGCATCGTCCATCGACACGGGCGTCCCCGTGCTCGACCACTTGATCGGCCTGCTGGCCGAGCACGCGTCGTTCGACATCGCCTTGGAGGTCGCCCCGGAAGACGCGGAGACGGAGGTCGCGGCTGCGGGAAGAGCGCTCGGGGAGGCGCTGGTAGAAGCGATTCGCGGTGCGGACCGCCGCGGCCACGGCTCCGCGATCGTCCCCGCCGACGAGGCGCTGGCGCACGTCGCGCTCGAGGTTTCGGGTCGGCCTCTCGTGGTCTCGAACGTCGACTTGTCAGACGCGCGGGTCGGCGGTCTCAGCACCGACGTCGTCGCTCGCTTCCTGAACGAGTTCGCCGAGGGTGCGGGTCTGACGCTGCACGTGCGGCTGATCGAGGGTGAGGACCCACAGCATGCGCTCGAAGCCATCTTCAAGGCGCTCGGGGCGGCCCTCGCGCAGAGCACGCGGCCCCGGCGGGGAAAGGACTAGCGATGACCGAGAAAAGCGTCGTACGGACCGAGAGCGCGCCGGCGCCGTTCCAGGGTGCGCCCTACTCGCAGGCGATCGAAGCAGGCGACTTCGTCTTCGTCTCGGGCCAGATCGGCCTGGCGCCCGGGTCGACGGAGCTCGTGGGGGAGTCGATCGAAGAGCAGACGGAGCAGATATTCGCCAACGTGCGGGCGATCCTCGAGGAGGCCGGATCGGGCCTCGACCGGCTCGTGAAGACGACCGTCTTCCTCACCGACTTCGGCGATTTCGCCGCGATGAACGAGGTCTACGCGCGCCATGTCGGCGATCGGCCCCCTGCTCGCGCGACCGTGCAGATCGCCGGGCTGCCGTCCGGGGCAAAGATCGAGCTCGAGGCGATTGCCCACCGCTAGCGCGCTTTGCTCGTGTTCGCGCGCGAAACCGAGGTGCCCTAGCCTCCTCCCCAAGGCGATCGTATCGGTGAAAAGCGGACGCGTGGCGCGCGCATTGGTGCCGTAATTGCGCCTGTTCCGGCGGCGGGCGAGGGCAGAATGGGGACGAGATGCGAGCCGAAGAGGTCATCGCAACCCACGGCAACACGGATTTCGACGCGTTCGCGGCGATGCTGGCCGTCCGGCGCCTGTACCCCGGCGCCGTCGTCTGCCTCGCCGGCTCGCTCAACCGGAACGTCCGCGAGTTCTACCGCCTGCACGCCGACGAGCTCGAGCTCGTCGACGCGTCACGCCTCGAGCCGGCGGCGATCCGGCGCCTGATCGTGGTGGAAACCGTCCATGCGAGCCGCCTCGGAGAGCTCGAGTCGGTCGCCCTCGACTCGGCGGTCGAGAAGGTCGTCTTCGACCATCATGCGGCGGAGCCCCCTGAGTGGGCGCCCGCTGAGAACGTCGTGGTCTCGACGGACGGCGCCCTGACGACGACGCTCGTCGGGGTGCTCGCCGAGCGGGAGCTCACCGTCACGCCGCTCGAGGCGACCGCATTCGCGCTTGGGATTCACGAGGACACAGGCTCGCTCACGTACCCCACGACGACCCAGCGCGATGCAGAGGCGCTCGCCTGGTGCCTGCGCCACGGGGCGCGCCAGGAGCTGCTCGCGAGCTTCCTGCACACGCCGCTTACGCAAGACGAGCGCGAGCTCTTGGCGGCCCTCACGGCCGCACTCGAAGCGCACGAGGCCGCTGGGGCCGAGGTTCTCGTCGCGGCGCTCCCGTGGCCGCGCTACGTCGACGGCATCTCGAACCTTGCACACAAGCTCGTCGACCTGACCGACTGCCGCGCGCTCGTGCTCCTCGTCGAGATGGACGAGCGGGTCTTCTGCGTCGTGCGCAGCCGGGGGCCGGAGCTCGACGCTTCAGCGCTTGCAGAGGCGCTCGGCGGCGGCGGTCACCGGGAGGCGGCCTCAGCGATCTTTCGCGGCCCCCTCGACGAGGCTCGCAAGTTGGTGCTCGAGCGCCTCTCGGCTGCGGCGCAGTCGCCGCTGCGCGCACGCGACGTGATGTCGCGTCCGGCGCGCTGGGTCTCGCCCGACGAGACCGTCGCCCGCGCCATGGTCGCCTGTCAGCGCTACGGACAGAGGGGGATCCTCGTCGTGGAGGGCGAGCGGCTCGTCGGCTCCGTCGACCGGGAGGATCTCGACAAGGCGATCGCGCACGGGCTCGCGCACGCCCCGGTGAAGGGGATCATGAGCTCGCGCGTGGCGACGTGCGACGAGGAGACGCCCCTCGGCGAGCTCCAGCGGCTGGTCGCCGGGGGAGAAGGGCGAATCGCCGTTCTTCACGAGGGGCGGCTGACGGGCGTCGTGACGCGCAGCGATCTCCTGCGCGCGCTCGGCGAGCAGGTCGAGGAGGCCGAAGAACCCCCGGCAAGCCTGGCGAAGGAGCTCGGTCGGCTCGAGCGGCTGCAGCCGGTCTTCGAGGCGATCTCGGCCGCGAGCGAGCGGTACGAGGGCGTCTATCTCGTCGGCGGAACCGTTCGCGACATCCTGCTCGGGGAGCCGGGCTTCGACGTGGACGTCGCGGTCGAGGGCGACGCGATCGCGCTGGCGCGCAGCGTCGGCGAGGCGCTGGGCGGCCGCGTGCGCGCGCATCGGAAGTTCGGCACGGCGGTGGTCCTCTACGGGGACGGCGAGCGCGTGGACGTTGTCACCTGCCGGACCGAGTTCTACGACGCTCCCGCCGCGCTGCCCACGGTCGAGCACGCGACGATCCGGGAGGACCTCTTCCGCCGCGACTTCACGATCAACGCGATGGCCGTATCGCTCAAAGGCGAGGACTTCGGGCGGCTCGTCGACCCGTTCCACGGGAGGCGTGACCTGCAGGAGGGCGTGATCCGCGTGCTGCACAACCTGTCGTTCATCGACGACCCGACCCGGATCTTCCGCGCAATTCGCTACGAGAACCGCTACGGCTTCCGGATGGACGAGCACACGCTGCGGCTCGCCCGGGGCTGCATCGAGATGGGGCTCGTGGGAGACCTCTCGTCAGCGCGGCTGCGGGACGAGCTCGTGCTGCTGCTCGAGGAGGGCGAAGTCGAGCACTCGATCTTGCGACTCGCCGAGCTCGGGGCTGCGCAGGCGATCCATCCGCATTTGGCGGCGGACCACGAGGCCGTCGAGCTGTTGCGGCGCCTGCGGAGCCTGAACGCCGACTACGGGCTCGAGGTCCCTGAATGGCGCCTTGGGCTGGCCGTCCTCGCCCGCCGGCTGCCGCCGGACGAGATCTACGACTGGCTGGGACGGCTGAAGGTACGCCGGCGCGACGCCGAGCTGGTCGCGCACGCGGTGACCATCGGGCCGAGGCTCGTCGAGCGGCTTCAGGGACGCCAGGTCGAGTCGGCGGAGGTGGTGGCGCTCGCGGATCCCTACGCGCCCGACGCGCCGCTGTTCGCGCTGGCACTCGCAGACCTCGAGCCCCTGCGCCGGTACTTCCGCGAGCTGCGGGACGTGCGGCTCGAGATCGGCGGCGCCGATCTTGCCAAGCTCGGACTGAAAGAGTCTCCGCGCGTGGGTGAGATCCTCGCGGAGCTGCGGCGCCGGAAGCTGAACGGTGAGCTGGACGGGCGCGAGTCGGAGCTTGCGGCGGCCCGGGAGCTGCTCGCCTCGTGATCCGCTGGCCGGCTCCGGGGCCGTACGAGGTCGCGTTCACGACCCGCGCCGGCGGCGTCAGCAAGGGGCCGTTCACGTCGCTGAACCTCGGCCGCAAGCTCGGTGACGAACCTGCCCACGTGGACGAGAACCGACGCCGCGCCTGCGACGGGATCGGCGCGGACTCGGAGCTGCTCGCGCTCAACTTCCAGCGCCACACGGCGATCGTCAACCGCGCGCTGCCTGCGCGCCGTGGGAAGCTCGGGGACGGCCTCTGGACCGATGAGCCCGATGTGCCTCTGCTCGCGCTCGGCGCCGATTGCGCTCTGATCGCGCTCGTGCGCGCGAACGGCGACAGGCCCGCGCTCGCCGTCCTCCACGCCGGTTGGAAGGGACTGCTCGCGGGAATCGCCGAGACGGGGGTCGCCGCGTTGGGGGGCCGGCCCGCGGCCGTGATCGGCCCGGCGATCGGTCCCTGCTGCTACGAGGTGGGGGAGGACGTCGCGGTCCCGTTCCGGGCGCGGTTCGGCGCGGACATCGTCCTGGGCAACAGGCTCGACCTCTGGACGGCGGCGGAGCGGGCACTCCGCGAAGCCGGCTGCGCGACAGTGGATCGGCTCGACCTCTGCACGGCTTGCAATCCCGTGCTCTTCTACTCGTACCGCCGTGACGGAAAGCCACGCGGCGGGCACGGCGTCTTGGCGCGCGTTGCGGGCTGACGAGGTCAGGGAGCGCTACGAGCGGATCCAAGCCGAGGTCGGCCCCGGCGTGACGATCGTCGCGGCGACGAAGTACGTATCGGTCGACGAGCTGGCGGTGCTCGCAGAAGCGGGAATCGAGGTGGTGGGGGAGAATCGCGCTCAGGAGCTCGAGGCCAAGCACGCCGCCTACGGCGACCGGTTCCGGTGGCATTTCATCGGCCACCTCCAGAGCAACAAGGCCTCGACCGTCAACGCGGTCTGCGAGCTCGTCCATTCCTTGGCGTCGGAGTCGGCGGCGCGGCGGCTCGAGGTGCCGGCGCTCCTGGAGATCAACCTCTCTGGAGAGGAGTCGAAGTCCGGAATCGCGGAGGCGGACCTCGAGCGCTTTCTCGGCCTCTATGCAGACGTCCGCGGCCTGATGACCATGCCGCCCGAGAGCGGCGATCCCAAGGCGTCGCGACCGTACTTTCGCCGCCTGCGCGAGCTTGCGGAGGAGCACGGGCTGCGGGAGCTCTCGATGGGAACGAGCCAGGATTACCAAGTCGCCGTCGATGAAGGTGCGACCTTTGTCCGCCTCGGATCGGTGCTCTACGGGCGCTAACATCCCCTGGCTGTGAGCTTTGCGGACGTCTGGAGCCGGACACTCGTTTACTTCGGAATCGCCGAAGAGGACGACGAGTGGGACGAGGACGGCTATGCGACCGAGGAGGAGCTCGAGCGCAGCTACAGCGAGCGGCCCAACGTCCGGCGCCTGCAACCTCGCCGCCGTGGCCAGGACTTCGACGACTGGACCGACCCCGAGCCTGAGCCTGAGGCCGCGCGGACGAGTGTCCTTCGCCCACGGCCACGACCGGTGGCCCAGGCGCCGCGCCCGATGCCGCCGCCTGCTGTGCGCGTTCACCTGATCCTCCCGCGCAGCTTCAACGACGCCCAGCAGATCGCCGACCGTTTCAAGCAGTCGACGCCGGTGATCCTCAACCTCCAGAGCGCCGACCAGGAGCTCTCGAAGCGGCTGATCGACTTCGCGAGCGGGCTCACCTACGCGCTCGACGGCGCGATGCAGCGGGTCGCCGACAAGGTGTTTCTGCTCACGCCGCCCAACGTCGAGGTCTCCGCGGAGGAGCGTGCCCGCATGCTCGAGCGCGGCGAGTTCTTCAATCAGGCCTGAGGCGGCGTTTGTCGACGCCGTCCAAGAGGCCGCGCGGTTCATCCCCGCGGCCGCTCAACCCGAGCCTGGAACGACGGTCACAGGAGGATCAACGACGACGTCGCGCATAGGAATCGAGCCGCGTAGACCGAACTGGAGCTAGATGGCCGCGACGGCCGGGTTGGTGCTGCTCTTCGACGCGAGGGGGTCGGCGCGGCAGTTTCTCGACGTCCTCATCTACGTCTACGTCCTCATCATCTTCGCCTACATCCTGACCTCCTGGGTCCGGCTGCCCTACTCGCCGTGGATCCGCCGGGTGGAGGACTTCCTCCGGGACGTCTGCGAGCCGTACCTGCGCATCTTTCGCCGCGTCTTGCCGCCGCTCGGCCCGCTCGACCTCTCGCCCGTCGTCGCGATCCTCGTCCTGTTCCTGATCAAGGCGCTGATCGACCGGGCGCTCTAATGCTCCTCAAGGAGGAACGATGCCCAACACACCCGTAGAGCTAAGGCATGTTCGATTCAAACGCGGCCTGTTCGGCTACCGCCGGCCTGGCGTCGACGAGGTCGTCGAGGAGGTCGCGGACGCATTCGAGACGGTCTGGCGCGACCGCATGGACCTCACCGACAAGCTAGAGCATCTCGAGGGCGAGCTCAGTCGCTACCGCGAGCTCGAGGCGCTTCTGCGCAGGACGCTGACGACCGCGGAGCAATCTGCGCACGAGGTCCGTGACCAGGCGCGCCGCGAGGCGCAGCTGATCCTCGAGGAGGCCCATGCGGAAGCGCGCGCGGTCACCCGGAACGCCGCCGCCGAGCGCGAGCGGCTGGAGGCGGCAGCCCGCCGGTCCCGTGCGCTGCTCGCTGCCGCCCTGGACGCCGTCGAGGACGCGCAGGAAGACGAGGAGGCCGAGGCAGCCTAGCGTCAACCCGAACCTATACTTGCGGGGTGGGTGAGGCCTCGACCCGTCTCCAGCTGCGAGTCTCGCCAGGAGCGCGGCGCAACGAGCTCGTCGGCCGCCACGGGGACGCCTGGAAGGTGCGAGTTGCGGCTCCGCCGGAGGACGGCCGCGCCAACGAGGCGCTTGTCGGGTTGCTCGCAGACCGGCTCGACCTACCGCGCTCCAGCGTGACCATCGTTTCGGGGCACGCTTCACGAGACAAGATCGTCCGGCTGGCCGGCATCGGCGGCACCGAAGCCGAACGGCGACTCGCGGGAACAGGCTGAGATGGCGGAGATCGAAAGCGACCGGTTCCGCAGCAAGCTTCTCGAGGAGCGCCGGCGCGTGCTCGAGGCGATCGACTACCTCCACGAGGAGAATCCGGGCTCGATCGAGGACGAGACCGCGGAGATCGTCGGCTCCTCCGACAACCACCTCGCCGAAACGGCCACAGTCACGGTCGACCGCGAGATCGATTACACCCTCGAGGACAATTCGCTGCACGTGCTTCGAGCGATCGACGCGGCTCTCAAGCGGATCGACGAGGGGACGTACGGAACGTGCGAACGCTGCGGGCGCCCGGTCGAGCCGGACCGACTCGAGATGCTCCCCTACGCGACCCTCTGCATCGAGGACAAGCGGAGAGAGGAGCGCGGGTGACGGAGCCCGCGCGCGCCGCTGAGGTCAGGGTGGGGTCGTCGACCGACGCGCTGACGCCGCTGTCGGTGGCCAAGCGGTCGCTGGCGGCCCGATGGCCGCAGTGGCTCGCGCTCGCCACGGTCGTCTCGGCGGCTGTTACGGCAGACCAGCTGACGAAGCACGTCGTCTCCTCGCAGCTCGCGCTCGACGACCAGCTGCACGTGCTCGGGCCCTTCTCGATCCACCACGTCCAGAACTCCGGGATCGCCTTCGGCCTTTTCTCGAGCGCGACCCCGCTGGTGACGGCGCTGACGGCGTTCGCCGTCGGCTGGATGCTCGTCTTCTTCGCGCGCTCCGGCGCACGGCACCCCATCCTGCCGGTCGCACTCGGCCTGTTGATCGGAGGCAGCGCCTCGAACCTGATCGACCGGATCCGCCTCGGCCACGTGACGGACTTCCTCGACCTTCGCTACTGGCCGGCGTTCAACCTCGCCGACACCTTTATCTGCGTCGGTGTCGCGATTCTCTTCGGCGCGCTCCTGCTCGGCGAGGCGCGCCGGGTTCGCACCTGAGGGTCAGCGTCCGCGTTCCCGAGACGGCGGCCGGCGAGCGGCTCGACCGCTTCCTCGCCGGGCTCGAGGAAGTCGGTTCGCGCCGAGAGGCCGAACGGCTCCTCGAGCGGCGCGAGGTGCGCGTCGACGGGAAGCTCCGGCCGAAGAGCCACCGGCTCTCGGGCGGGGAGGAGCTCGAGCTCGAGCAGTCGGCGAAGCCAAAGCCTCTGAGGCGGGAGGAGGTTCCTCTGCGGATCGCCTACGAGGACGAGCACCTCCTCGTAGTCGACAAGCCGGCGGGCGTCGTCGTCCACCCGACCCCCGGGCACGAGCACGGGACACTGGTCCACGGTCTCCTCGGCGACCTGGCCGGCGGCGAGGAGAGCGCGCGCGTCGGGATCGTGCACCGGCTCGACCGCGACACGTCGGGGCTGCTCGTTGTCTCGCGCACGGAAGAGGCGTATCGCCGCCTCCAAAACCTCGTGCGCAGGCGAGGGCTCGAGCGACGGTACCTGGCGCTCGTGCGCGGCCGGCCGCGTTCATGGAGCGGCCGAATCGAGGCACCGCTCGGCCGCGACCGGACCGACCCGACGCGACGTTCGCTCGACACCGACGCGCCGAAGGACGCGGTCACGCATTTCGAGGTCGAGCGGCTCCTCGACGGCCATGCCCTTCTCCGTGTTCGCCTCGAGACCGGGCGGACGCATCAGATCCGAGTCCATCTGGCCGCGATCGGCCTTCCCGTCGTCGGCGACCCGGTGTACGGCGTCCCGGATCCGGAGCTCCGGCGGCAGTTCCTGCACGCGTCGGAGCTCGCGTTCGTGCACCCGGTAACGGGTGAGCGGGTCGAGGTGTCCTCGCCGCTGCCGGCGGACCTTCAGGCCTGCTTGGCGCGCTTCGACTCGTAGAGGCGCGTGTCGGCGAGCCGGAGGAGCGACTCGGCGTGCGTGGCCTCGCTCGGGTAGTGGGCGACGCCCGCGCTCAGCGAGAGGCCTTCCGGCAGCTCCCCCGCTGCGGCGAGCTCGTCGACTCCATCCGCGAGACGGGCGAGCAGGCGAGGGCCCGATTCGGCATCCGACTCGACGAGGAAGGCGGCGAACTCGTCGCCGCCCATCCGTCCGGCCGCGTCGGTGCGCCGCAGGCATACGCGGAGCAGCTGAGCGACCCGAGCGAGCACCCGATCGCCTTCGAGGTGGCCGAGTGTGTCGTTGACCTCCTTGAAGCGATCGAGGTCGAAGAAGACGAGCGAGACGCCGTGCTCGTAGCGCTGGGCGCGCTCCAGCTCGAGCTCGAGCTCCCGCACGAACGCCTGATGATGAAGGAGGTCGGTCAGCTGGTCGTGGCGTGCCTGGTAGGCGAGCTCCGAGGTCGCGCGGTCGAAGTAGGCGACCACGCACTCGGTTACAAGCCGGTCGATCGTGTCGTTCAGCCGCCGCTCGAGCAGGAGCACGTCCGAAGCGCCAAGCCGGTCGCTCCGCGCGGAGACGAACCGCCGGAGAACTCGGCGCATGAGCAGGAACTCGGTGACGATCTCGCGGGGGGCGAAGCCGAGCGCCTCTCGCTCGCGGGCGTGGTCACGGACGAGCGCTGCGAGCGCCCCGGCGGGGCGAAGCCGCTCCGGGCTGGGCTGAGCGAGCTCCCGCGCCAGCTCGGAGATGAATGTGGGCATGCTGCCGAGCTGGCCGATCCGGCCGATCCTCGCGAGCGAGGGCATCGCGTCGTTGCGCAGTCCCTCCTCGACGACGGCCAGCGCCAGCTCCCAGCCCGACCCTCGAATCTCGGCGGCGAGCTTCTCGAGCTCCGGCTCCGTAGTGATCCCCATCGCGAGGAAAATCGGCAAACACGGGCCGGAGCCTGAGCGAAAACCCGCCACTGGTACGATCCGGGCGAACTGAACCCGACCCGGCGGTCAAGCCGGGTGGCGGTGCCGGTGGCTCGACGGAAGCCCCGGTCCCACCCGAGTCCCGTCGGCAGTACGCCGAGAAACCACGAAAGGGGCTGACCTTTGTCCGTCGTCAGCATGCGAGAGCTTCTGGAGGCCGGAGTCCATTTCGGCCACCAAACCCGCCGCTGGAACCCGAAGATGAGGCGCTTCATCTTCACCGAGCGCGGCGGCATCTACATCATCGATCTCCAGCAGACGCTCGAGCTGCTGGAGCAGGCGTACGCCTTCTCGCGCAATATCGCCGAGCGCGGGGGGTCGATCCTTTTCGTCGGCACGAAGAAGCAGGCGCAGGACGCGATCGAGGAGCAGGCGCAGCGCGTCGGAATGCCGTACGTGAACCACCGCTGGCTCGGCGGCCTGCTCACGAACTGGCGCACGATCGCAGAGCGGATCGAGCGCCTGCATGAGCTCCGTCGCCTGCGAGAGGAGGGTCAGCTCGACCTGCTGCCGCCCAAGGAGCGGATTGCGATGGAGGCCGAGCTCGAGAAGCTCGAGACGAACCTCGGCGGCGTCGCGGACCTGAGGCGCCAGCCTGACGCGGTGTTCGTGATCGACCTGCGGAAAGAGCAGCTTGCCGTCCGTGAGGCGCGACGGCTCGGCCTGCCCATCATCGCCCTCGTCGACACGAACTGCGACCCCGACGACGCCGACTACGTCATCCCGGGCAACGACGACGCCATCCGCGCCTGCTCGCTCGTGGTCCGGGTGATCGCTCAAGGGATCGAGGACGGCAAGGCACGGATCACTCCCGCGGAGATCGCGCCGGCCGAGGAAGAGGAGACGGCACCAGAGGCCGAGGAGGTCGCCGAGGCGCCCGAGTTCGAGCAGGTCGGCCAGCGCGAGACCGCTGACACTCCGGCGGAGGTGCCCGCCGAGTGAGCACGACCGAGATTCCAGCCGCCCTCGTCAAGGAGCTCCGTGACCAAACGGGCGCCGGGATGATGGACGCCAAGCGCGCGCTCCAGGAGACCGGGGGCGACCTCGAGGCCGCACGCACCCTCCTACGCGAGCGCGGATTGGCGGCCGCCGGCAAGCGGGCCGGCCGGGAGACGACGGAGGGGATCGTGCTCGTCCGGATCGAAGGGCATGCAGGCGCGATCGTCGCCGTCGGCTGTGAGACCGAGCCGGTCGCCCGCAACGAGGAGTTCGGGGCATTCGCGGAACGCGTCCTCGAGGGCGTCGAGGAACGGGGTCCGGAGGCGGTCGAGTCGCTCGAGGAAGCGCGCCAGGAGCTTGCCGCCAGGCTCGGCGAGAACATCCAGATTCGGGGGGCGGCGCGAATGGAGGCGGGACGGGGCGAGTGGCTCGGCGAGTACGTCCACCCGCCGGCGAACAAGATCGGCGTGCTCGTGCGCGTGCGCGGCGACAACTCCTCCGCGATCCGGCGCCTCGCGATGCACATCGCCTCCGCCGCACCGCGCTGGGCGCAGCCCGAGGATGTCCCGGCGGACGTCGTCGCAGCCGAGCGCGAGATCTTCCTCCGCTCCGACGAGGTGCAGTCGAAGCCCGAGCAGGCGCGTGAGAAGATCGTCGAGGGAATGCTGGCGAAGCGCTTCTTCGGCGCTTACCCGGGCGGCGTCTTGACCGAGCAGGAATGGATCCACGAGTCGGGCAAGAAGGTCGCTCAGGCGCTCGAGGAGGAGGGGCTCGACATCGTCGAGTTCGTCCGCTACGCCCTCGCAGAGTGACCGAAAACACCCGCTCGGGCAACGGTGCCGCTCCTGCCTTCAGGCGCGTCCTGCTGAAGCTCTCCGGCGAGGCCCTGATGGGCGAGAAGGACTACGGCCTCGACCCGGATCGCATCGACAAGATCGCCGACGAGATCGTGGACGTCCGGCAGCGTGGAGTCGAGCTCGCGATCGTCGTCGGCGCCGGGAACATCTACCGCGGGATGGCCGCCGCGGCCGAGGGGATGGACCGGGCGACGGCCGACTATGCGGGCATGCTCGCGACACTCCTGAACGCGCTCGCTCTCCAGGACGCGCTCGAGCGGCGCGGCGGGCACACGCGCGTGCTCTCCGCTCTCGAGGTCTCGGAGGTCGCGGAGCCATACATCCGCCGCCGCGCGATCCGCCACCTCGAGAAGGGCCGGATCGTGATCTTCGCCGCAGGCACCGGCAACCCGTTCTTCACGACCGACACCGCGGCGGCGCTGCGCGCCCTCGAGATCAACGCGCAGGCCATCCTGATGGCCAAGCACGGGGTCGAGGGCGTCTTCGACGGCGATCCACGCCTCGATCCCGGCGCGGCGTTCATTCCCGCGATCACGCACCTCCAGGCGATCGAGCGCGGCCTCAAGGTGATGGACACGACCGCGCTCTCGCTCTGCATGGAGAACGACCTTCCCATCTACGTCTTCGCGCTCGCGAACGGAAACATCCGCAAGGTCGTGCTCGGCGAGCGCGTCGGGACTATCGTCTCCACGCCGGCCGAGACGGGAGCGACGCGATGACGATCGACGAGCTGATCCAGGACGCGACCAGGCGGATGGACAAGTCTGTCGAGGCCGCGCAGCACGAGTTCAACTCGCTACGGACGGGCCGTGCCTCGACGGCGCTGCTCGACCGCGTGAGCGTCGAGTACTACGGGCAGAAGACGGCGCTCAAACAGCTTGCGACGATCAACGTCCCCGAGCCCCGCATGCTGACGATCCAGCCGTTCGACCCGAACTCGGTTCGCGAGATCGAGCGCGCCATCCAGGAGTCGGACCTCGGCCTCCAGCCCTCGAACGACGGGAAGATGATCCGCCTTCCGATCCCGCAGCTGACCGAGGAACGCCGGAAGGAGCTCGTCAAGATCGTGCGGCAGATGGCGGAGGAGGGTCGCGTCGCGGTACGAAATGTGCGCCGAGACGTGATGCACCACCTGCGTGAGCTCGTCGAGAAGGGCGACGTCGGCAGCGACGAGGAGCATCGAGCGGAGGACCGGCTCCAGAAGCTGACTGACGAGCACACGCGCCGCATCGACGATTTGCTCAAGCGCAAGGAGGAGGAGATCCTCGAGGTCTAGCCCTCCGGGCCTCCGGGCCGAATGAGCCTGCTGACGAAGATCCGGACGCTGCGAGGCCTGCGGCCGGCCCGGGAGCCGGAGCTCCCGGAAGTCGCGCGGACGGTCGCGATCATCATGGACGGCTCGGCTCGTTGGGCGCGGAAGCGGGGACTCCCGGTTGCGGCGGGGCATCGAGCGGGGACGCGCGCGCTTCGGCGGACAGTCGAGGCGGCGCTCGACCTCGGGGTCGAATCGCTTGTCGTCTACGCGTTCTCGACGGAGAACTGGACGCGGCCGGCCGACGAGGTGGACGCCCTGATGGAGATCTTCGGAGAGACGATCGACCAGGAGCTGCCCGACCTTGTCCGGCAGGGTGTCCGAGCCCGCTTCCTCGGCCGCACCGATCGCGCGCCCGCGTGGCTTCGGGAGAGCATGGCGACTCTCGAGCGCGATACCGAGGAGAACGAGCAGCTGAACCTCTGGATCGCGTTCGACTACGGCGCGCGGGCCGAGCTCGTAGAGGCGGCACGCCGCCTGGTCGAGGCCGGGATCGAGCCCGACGAGCTGGACGAGACGGCGTTCGCCGCGGCGCTGTACGCGCCCGATCTGCCCGATCCGGACCTCCTGATCCGCACGTCCGCCGAGCTACGGATCTCGAACTTCCTTCTCTGGCAGCTCGCCTACGCGGAGCTCGTGTTCACCGAGACGCTCTGGCCCGATTTCGGAGAGCGCGACCTCCGCGCCGCCCTCGCCGAGTACTCCCGTCGCCGCCGCCGCTTCGGCGGGCGATGAGCCAGCTCTGGTCGCGGATCCTCGTCGTACTCGTCGGACTGCCCGTCGTCCTGGAGCTCGTCTGGCTCGGCGGCTGGTGGACGTTCGGGCTCGCGGCGGTCGTGGCGGTCGTCGCGCTCCACGAGCTCTACGGGCTGGAGCGACCGCTCCGACCGCTCGTCCTCGCGGGATACGCAGGGACCCTTGCGGCGCTGGTCGGCGCACGGCTCGGTGGGCTCGACTGGATGCTCGGCGGCTTCCTCAGCACATTCGCGCTCGCGTTCCTGCTCAAGGGCGTCTCGGAGACGCGGCAGTCCCTCACCGTGGCGGTCGGCGCGACCGTGCTCGGCGCCGGCTGGATCGGGCTCGGCCTCGGGCACGTCATGCTGCTGCGGCAGCTGGCCGAGCACGGCCGCCTCGCCGCGCTCACCGTCGTCCTCTCCGTGTTCGCCTCGGACACGGCGGCGTACCTCGTGGGACGCCTTTTGGGACGGCACAAGCTCGCGCCGACGCTCTCGCCGGGCAAGACCTGGGAGGGGCTCGTGGCCGGGACGATCGTCGCGATCCTGGTCCCGTTCTTCGCCCTCTACCACTCCAACTTCCTCGACGGCTGGCGCTCCGTGGTGCTCGGGCTGACGATCGCAGTCGCCACGCCGGTGGGGGACCTGTTCGAGTCCGCGCTCAAGCGGGACATGAACGTCAAGGACAGCGGCCGGATCCTGGGCGGGCACGGCGGCATGCTCGACCGGATCGACGCGCTGCTCTTTGCGAGCGTCGCGTCCTACTACGTGATCCGCGCGCTGGGGGCCACCTGATCCCGCGAACCGGGCCACGACTTCGTTCGTACACTGGGTCCATGAAGCGCGTCGCCTTGCTCGGCGCCACGGGGTCGATCGGCCGACAAGCCCTGGAGATCATCGACGCCCACCCAGAGCTCGAGCTCGTCGCGGCGGCCTCCGGCTCGCAGCCGATCGACGGGCTCGCGCCGTTGACGCAGGTCGGCGGCGATCTCACGAAGCTTCTCGAGAGATCACAGCCCGACGTCGTTCTCAACGCCGTCGTCGGTTTCGCAGGGCTGCCCACGACGCTTTGGGCGCTCGAGCGCGGCATCGACCTGGCCCTTGCCAACAAGGAGAGCCTCGTCGCAGCCGGGGAGCTCGCGCTCGCAGCGCGGGAGCGGGGGGGAGGGCGACTGCTTCCGGTCGACAGCGAGCACTCGGCCGCTTTCCAGTGCCTCGAGGGACGCCCCCTCGAGACGCTCCATTCGCTCGTGCTGACGGGCTCCGGCGGCCCCTTTCGCAACATGAGCCCGCGGGAGCTCGTAGACGTGACACCCGCGGAGGCGCTGGCGCACCCGACGTGGCGGATGGGGCCGAAGATCACGGTCGACTCGGCCACGCTCGCGAACAAGGGTCTCGAGCTGATCGAGGCGCACTTCCTCTTCGGGCTCCCGTACTCGCGAATCGAGGTCGTGCTTCAGCCGACGTCGGTCGTCCATGCGCTCGTCCGTTTCCGGGACGGCGCGGTGCTCGCGCATCTCGGCTATCCGGACATGCGCGTCCCGATCTCCTACGCGCTCACGTACCCGGACCGGGCGGCCACGCCGGTCGAGCCGCTCGACCTCGCGTCCGGGCTGGTGCTCGAGTTCGAGCCGCCGGACCTCGAGACGTTCCCGCTGCTCCAGCTCGCGCGGTCGGCCGGCGAGCGCGGCGGGACATACCCGTGCGCCTACAACGCCGCCAACGAAGTTGCCGTCGGAGCCTTCCTCGAGGGCCGACTGCCGTTTCCGGGCATAGCCGAGACCGTCGAGGAGACGTTGGCGGCGGTTGACGGCGCGCCGGCGCGGGACCTCGACGAGCTCGACGAGGCAGATGCGGAGGCCAGGCGCTTGGCAGAGCGGAGGCTCGCACCCGCGTGAGCGTTTTCATCGCGATCCTCGGACTTGCCTTCCTGATCCTGATCCACGAGCTCGGCCACTTCGTGACGGCTAGGACGGTGGGGATGCGGCCCCGTCGGTTCTACGTCGGCTTCCCGCCGGCGCTCGTCAAGACGACGCGGAACGGAATCGAGTACGGGCTCGGCGCAATCCCACTCGGGGGATACGTGAAGATCCCCGGGATGCACCGGCCGGCGCCGGGCGACCTCGATGTCCACTTCGGGCCGGCCGAATACGAGGCGCCGTCGCTCGTCGGCCCGATCGAACGGATCAAGCGGCTCCTGGGCGACGGTGACCTGGAGGCGGCGCGGACGGAGCTGTCCACGCTCGAGCGCGCCCTCGAGGACGCCGAGCTGACACCCGGGGCGAGGCGCGCCGCCGAGAGGGGGCTGCGCGAGCTGGAAGACGGGCTCTCGAGCGATGCGTACTGGCGCCAGCGGACGTGGAAGCGGCTCGCCGTGATCGCCGCCGGTCCCGGCACGAACCTCGTCTTCGCGATCCTGCTGATCGCGCTCGTCTACATGCTCGGCGTCCCCGTCGACGCTTCCCGGCGCGTCGCGAGCATCGAGCCGAAAACGCCTGCAGCGGCCGCCGGCCTGCGGCCCGGCGACACGATCGTGGCGATCAACCGCCAGCCGGCGAACACGTTCAAGGACGTCCGGAACGACATCACCGGCAGCCGCGGCAAGCCGCTCGTGGTCTCCGTGATCCGCAACGGCCGCTACGTCGAGCTGAAGCCGGTCAAGCCCACGAAGATCGACGGTTACTACGCACTCGGCTTCCATCCTTCCGGGATCCGCTACAGGCACTACGGGCCGGCGCGTGCTCTCGCGCTCGGCGCGGCGGACACCTGGACGGCGACGAAGCGCCTCGGCAGCTTCCTCGGGCACATCACGAAGCCGGCGAACCGACGGCAGATCTCGACTCCCGTCGGGATCGTCAACCAGTCGAGCAAGGCGGTCCAGGGAGGCTACCGCGACTACCTGCTGATCCTCGCGCTGATCAGCCTCTCGCTCGGGCTCCTGAACCTGCTCCCACTGCTACCGCTCGACGGCGGCCACATTGCGTTCTCGATCGTCGAGGGCATCCGCGGGAAGGCAGTGGGGCGAATCGTCTACGAGCGCGTCTCTGCGGTCGGGATCGCCCTCATCCTCGTGCTCTACGTGATCGGGATCTCGAACGATGTGGGGCGTTTGGGAGGCGGCTAGACTCTTCGCGTGGCCAGCGAGCGCGCTATCAAGGTAGGCAACGTCCAGATCGGTGGGGGTGCGCCCGTCGTCGTCCAGTCGATGACGCTGACGAAGACGCACGACGTCGAGGAGACGACCGCTCAGATCGCTGCGCTCGCGTCGGCGGGCTGCGAGGTCGTGCGGGTCGCGGTGCCGAAGAACGAGGACGCCGACGCGTTGCCGAAGATCGTTCGGCTCTCGCCGCTCCCGGTGATCGCCGACATTCACTTCAACGCAAGCCTCGCGCTCCGGGCGATCGCCGCGGGCGTCGCGGCCGTCCGGATCAACCCTGGCAACATCGGCGGCGCGGACAAGGTCGCCGAAGTCGTGCGCGCCGCCAAGAAGGCGCGGCTCCCGATGCGGATCGGCGCCAACTCAGGCTCGCTCCCGAAGCACCTCGGCGAGCTCGCGCAGAAGGATCAGGCGGAGGCACTCGTCGAGGCCGCCCTCGAGGAGGTGCGGCTGCTCGAGAGCCTCGAGTTCTACGACTTCAAGATCTCGGTCAAATCGAGCCACGTGCCGACGATGATCCGCGCCTACCGCATGCTCTCGGCGAAGGTGCCCTATCCGCTCCACCTCGGCGTGACCGAGGCAGGGACGCCGTACTCAGGGTCGATCAAGAGTGCCGTCGGCATGGGCGCGCTGCTCGTGGACGGAATCGGCGACACGCTGCGCGTCTCGCTCACGGCCGATCCGGTCGAGGAGGTACGCACGGGCTTCGAGATCCTGAAGGCACTGGGCCTGCGCGAGCGCGGGCCGATCATGATCGCCTGCCCGAGTTGCGGCCGCGACAACGTCGGGGTGCAGAAACTCGCCGAGAAGGTCGAGAAGCGTTTGCACGCATACCCGCAGCACTTCGAGGTCGCTGTGCTCGGCTGCGCCGTCAACGGCCCCGGCGAGGCGGGCGACGCGGACTTCGGGATCGCCGGCGGCCGTGACGTCGGCTTCGTGTACGCGCACGGGCGGGTGCTGAAGAAGGTGTCGTCCGACATCCTCGTCGACGAGCTCTTCCACGAGATCGACAGCTGGATCGCTGATGGCATGCACCGCCCCAAGCGCCTCAAGATGGCCAAGCCCGCGGCTCTAGCGATGGCGGAGGCCTCGTTGATTCCTCTCGATGCGTCGTAGCGGACTCGGGTTTAGCGGCCGTGCGGGTGAACCGCCCGGCCTCTTGAGCGGCATCGCAAGCGACGCCGTGGCGGAGGCCTCGTTGATTCCTCTCGATGCGTCGTAGCGGACTCGGGTTTAGCGGCCGTGCGGATGAACCGCCCGGCCTCTCGGCGGCATCGCAAGCGACGCCGTGGCTGAGGCCTCGCTGATCCCGCTCGAGTAGCCTGCCCGGACAACGGTGATCGTCCGGGCCTCACAGCTCTTCCTTCCGACCCTGCGCGACGATCCCGCGGAGGCGGAGGCCGCCAGCCACAAGCTGCTCGTTCGGGGCGGCTTCATCCGTCAGGTCAGCGCGGGCCTGTGGACGTACATGCCGCTGGGCTGGCGCGTGCACCGGAAGGTCGAGCAGATCATCCGCGAGGAGATGGATGCGATCGGCGATCAGGAGATGTTCGCGCCCGTGCTCACGCCGGCGGAGCTCTGGGAGGCCACCGGCCGCTATGCGATCCCCGAGGTCTTCAAGCTCCAGGATCGCTCCGGCCGCCGTTTGGTGCTCGCGATGACGCACGAAGAGACGTTCGCGTTCCACGCCCGCGAGATTCGGAGCTACAAGGAGCTGCCGCAGGCCTGGTACCACTTCCAGACCAAGGACCGCGACGAGCCTCGCCCACGCGGCGGGCTGATTCGTGTTCGGGAGTTCGTGATGAAGGACGCCTACTCGTTCGACCGCGACGAGGAGGGGCTGGACCGGAGCTTCCGCCTGCACGAGCAGGCGTACCACAAGATCTTCGAGCGCTGCGGCCTCGAGGTCTACGCGGTGCAGGCAGAGTCGGGAATGATGGGCGGGAGCGAGTCGATCGACTTCCTCGCCCCGGCCGGGTCGGGCCAGCACACTCTCGTCACCTGTGAGAACGGGGACTACGCCGCCGACCTCGAGATCGCCCATGGGGTGCCCCGCACGCCTGAATTTCCGGAGCGACTAGACGCGCCGCAGCAGGTCGAGACGCCCGGGGTCGCCACGATCGAGGCGCTCGCCGAGTTCCTCGGCGTCGACGAGGCGGCGACCTCGAAGGCGATGCCGGTGGTCAGGATCGACGGCACGCTCGTCCTGGCACTCGTGCGCGGGGACGACCGGCTCGAGGAGGCGAAGACCGCCGCGGCGCTGGGTTCAGGTATTCGTCCGGCAACCGAGGAGGAGATTCGGGCGACGTTCGGAGCCGACCCGGGCTCGCTCGGCCCGGTCGGGTTCTCTGGCGAGATTCTCGCCGACGAGGCGCTGCGCGACGGCCAGTTCGTCGCCGGCGCAAACCGCACCGGCTGGCACCTCCGCGGCGTCGAGCACGGGCGCGACTTCGAGGCCCGCTTTGCCGACATCCGCGAGCCGAAGGAAGGCGACGCGTGTCCCAAGTGTGGCGGCGCACTGCACTTTCAGACCGCGATCGAGGTCGGCCATGTCTTCAAGCTCGAGACCAAGTACTCGGAGCCCCTCGCCGCGACCTTCCTCGACGAGGACGGCCAGGAGCGCCCGCTCGTGATGGGCAGCTACGGGATCGGGCCCGGTCGAGTGCTCGCCGCTGCCGTCGAACAGCACCACGACGAGCAGGGGATCGCGTGGCCTCGGGCCATATCCCCTTACGATGTGCACGTGGTCGCGCTTCCGGGCGTCGAGCAGCAGGCGCAAGAGGCGGCGACCGTGCTCGCTTCGGCGGGCGCGGACGTCCTCCTCGACGACCGCGACCAGCGCGCCGGCGAGAAGTTTGCGGACGCGGATCTGATCGGTTGCCCGATTCGAGTTACCGTCGGGAAGAAGACGGCCGAGGACGGCGGAGTCGACGTCCGCGACCGCGCAACGGGCGACGAGCAGCGAATCGCGATCGCCGAGCTTGGAGAAGTCGTCTAGTGGCCCGCCGACGCCGGTTCAGCGAAGAGGCGTTCGGCGCGACGATCGAGCGCCTGATGGACGAGCGGAATGTCACCTATCGTGCGTTGGCCGAGAAGACGAAGCTCTCCGCGGGGTATCTGAACCACCTGGTGCACGGCAACCGCCCGGTGCCGTCCGACGGGGTGATCCGGACGCTCGCCCGAGCGCTCGCCGTCGAGCCGGAGCACTTCCGCGAGTACCGCGTCCGCGTGATCACCCGCAAGCTCGAGCAGATGCCCGACCTCATCGACCGGTTGTACCGGCGCCTCGGTTGACCCCATATTCACGCCTCTACGGGCGGTTGTGGTGACGCAACCTGGCGCAGCCTGCTGAGGCGTCGTTTGCGATGCCGTCTAAGAGGCCTCGGGATTCATTCGCGCGGCCGCTGATCCCGGGCTGCGGTACAGTCGCCGGTCGACGGGGCGTGGCGCAGCCTGGTCGACGGGGCGTGGCGCAGCCTGCTAATCCCGGGCTGCGGTACAGTCGGCGGTCGACGGGGCGTGGCGCAGCCTGGTCGACGGGGCGTGGCGCAGCCTGCTAATCCCGGGCTGCGGTAC
>JBARRS010000151.1:0-6473 GCA_049644345.1 Gaiellaceae bacterium | reverse complement strand
AGCCGCCGGGTCGCCGCGCCGACGGTGTCGAGGTGCTGCGGCGTGGCGACGCGCGGCGAGGCGCCAATCGCAGCCTGGAGCGCGAGCGCCGCATCCTCGGCCTCCGCGATCCCCGGCGGGCTCTCCGTTATACGCAGCGAGACGAGCTGAGAGCGCAGCTCGTCGAGATCGCCCCCGGCCGCGACCTCCTCCGCCACTTCGCACATGGCCGCGATCGTGACGGATTCGCGGACGAAGGTGAGGCTCTCGACCGGCTCGCCGTCCGCGTCGAGCGCCACCCAGCTCGTCTCGCCGTCGGCGCCGGCGTAGGCGCAGAGGTAGATTCGGGTGGCGGCGGGCTCGGTCGGCACGATCCCCACGAGCTCCTCGCCCGGCTCCGCGAACGCGGTCGCACGGTGCGTGATCCCTGCAAGCTCTTCCCTGAGAGCCATACGGCCAGCATAGACTCGGCCCGTGGCCGAGGCCGTCTCCGCGCGAAGCCGGCAGGCACGCGAGCTGTTCGCGCCCCTCGGCCCGACCTACGAGCGGTACGCGCGGCTGCTGTCGTTCGGCCAAGACCCGCGCTGGCGGCGCTTCCTCGTCTCGCGCATCCCTGTCTCTGCGAGCGACGTCGTCCTCGACGTCGCGACCGGCACAGGCGCGGTCGCGCGCGAGCTCGTCCGGCAGAAGGGCTGTCGCGTCGTCGGCGTCGACCAGAGCCAGGAGATGCTCGCGGAGGGCCGACGGCTCGCGCCCGACCGGGTCGAGCTGCTAGAAGGGCGGGCGGAGGAGCTGCCCTTCGAGGATGGGCGCTTCGACGCCCTCACCTTCACCTATCTGCTCCGCTACGTCGACGACCCTGCTGCGACCCTACGGGAGCTCGCGCGTGTCGTGCGGCCAGGCGCAACGGTGGCAATGCTCGAGTTCGCGCTTCCACCGAGCCCGCTCGCACGCCGGGCCTGGAACCTCTACGCCGATGTCGGCCTGCCCGCGCTCGGAGCGCTCGTGTCGCCGGGCTGGCGCGACGTCGGCAGCTTCCTCGGCGGCAGCATCCGCGACTTCTACGCCCGCTTTCCTCTGCCGCGGTTGCTCGAGCTCTGGCGCCGGGCCGGGATCGATGAGCCGCGCCACCGTCTGCTCAGTCTCGGCGGAGGGATCGTCGTCTGGGGGCGGCGCGCGTGAGCACGGAGGCTCGTCCTGCTTTCTACGCGCTTGCGCCGGGTGGCTGGCGCGACTACCTGACGCTCCTGCACCCGCCGTACACCCTTTGGCACTTGAGTTACGTGGCGATCGGAGCCGCGCTCGCCCCGCATCTCCACCCGGGCCGTCTCGCGGCGACGGCGGCCGCGTTCTTCCTTGCGGTCGGAATCGGCGCGCACGCGCTCGACGAGCTGAACGGCCGGCCGCTGAGGACGCGGATCCCTGACGGGACCCTGATCGGGCTCGCCGTCGCGTCGATCGGCGCCGCGGTCATGATCGGCGTCGTCGGCGCAATCCAGATCGACCTGTGGCTGCTCGCGTTCGTCGCGTTCGGCGCCTTCATCGTCGTTGTCTACAACCTCGAGCTGCTCGGCGGCGGCCTGCACAACGACCTTTGGTTCGGGCTCGCCTGGGGCGGCTTTCCACTTCTGACCGGCTACTTCGCCGCCGCGGAGCGCATCACCGGCGAGGCGTTGCTCGGCGCCGCGTTCGCGACACTGCTCAGCCTCGCCCAGCGGGCGCTGTCGACCCAGGTGCGGACGGTGCGCCGCCGCGTCGTCGTCGTTTCCGGCAGCGTCGAGTTCGCGGACGGGCGGCGGGAGCCTGTGACGCCGGAGACGCTCATCCGGGCCCCCGAGCTCGGCCTACGGCTTCTTTCAGCGTCCGTTCTTGCGCTCGCAGGCGCGCTGCTCGTGCTGCGGCTCGCGTAGGCGTCGGCTCTGCCCTACGATGGGCGGCTCGTGAGCCTCGAGACCGCGCTCGAGATTGCCATCGCCGCGGCGGCAGTCGTCGTGGCCGGCTCGGCCGTGCAGCTCGGCCTGATCGCGCTCCCGCTCCGAGGAGCGCGGGGAAGGGTGAGCCGAATCGACGAGGAGCTCGAGAAGGCGATTGCGAGCATCGAGGAGCTCATCGCTCAGGAGGCGGCCAGCCGCGCGGCCGAGCTCGAGCGAACGCTCGCCCGAGCCCGCGCGGACTCCACCTCGCTCCTGGCCAACCAGGAGCGGCAGATCGCCGAGGCCCGGCGCACTGCGATCGAAGAGCGCGAGCGGCGGGCGGGCGACGAGCTGAGCGACGCGCTGGCGGCGGTCGAGCGGAGGGTCGAGCAGCGCCTCGCCGACTGGGCGGCCGACCTCGACCGGGCCCAGCAGTCGCTGCGGACGCAGCTCGATGCCCTTCTCCAGAGCCAGGCGGAGCTCGTCACAGGCGCAGGCGCACGGCTCGAAACGGACGCCGCAGAGCTGAAAACCGCAAGCGAAGAGCAGCGGGAGACGATCAAGCAGGTCCGCGAGGAGCTCGCACGAGCAGTGAAGGAGGCGGCCGAGACCGCGCGCAAGGAGATCGAGGGCCACGAGACCGAGAGGCGCCGCGCCCTGGACGAGCTCTCGAACCGACTCGACCAGCGGGAGCACGAGCTGCGGGAGCGAATCGGCGGCGAGGAGGCCGAGTCAGTCCGTCGGATCCAGTCCAGCTTCGGGGAAATCGAGCGCCGGCAGGTCGACCAGCTCACCCGCGCGGTCGAGCGTTCGGCGGAGGGCGTGTCCGAGGCCGCGGTCCAACAGCTCGACGAGACCCTGAAGGCGGCTCGAGAGGATGCCGCGCGGCGCCTCTCCCGCGAGCTCGACCGCGCAGTCGCCGCGTACGCTCGCGAGGCGCAGTCGGTGCTCGGCGAGCGGCTCGCCGAAGCCGGAAACGTCGGAGCGCGGCGCGTCGAGAACCGGCTCTCGGAAGTCACGGCGGTGATCGAGCAGAGGCGCGACGATTTGCTGCGCGACCTCGAGCGCCGCTTCAGCGACGCCGACCGCGACCTGCGAACGCAGGTGCAGGCGATCGCGGCGGACGCCGAGGCCGAGCGGGCGGTGATCGAGGCGCGGCTGCGAGAGCTCTCGCGCCGCCTGGAGCAGGCGCTTGCGGAGCGCGCCGAGCGCGTCTCTGCCGGGTTTCGCGAGGAGGAGTAGCGGCAAACTTCCTCGAACACGTGTCGTCTAGGAAAAGACGCGCCGGGAGACGACATGACCCAGATCGCCGAAACCACAATGGACGAACGCGGCAAGGTCGAAAGCTGGCGTCTGCACGTGCTGGTCGAGGCAGGCTATCCGCTTCCCCTCGCCGAGCAGCTCGCCCACAGCGAGGCCGACCTCCACCGGGCCGTCGAGCTCGTGCTAAGCGGTTGCGAGCACGAGACGGCTGCGAAGATCCTCCTCTAGTCCGCAGCTAGCATCGCCCTCGTGAAGGTCGAGGCAATCGACTACGGCGACAAGCGTGTCTACTCGGTCGCGTCCTTCAACCGCGGCGTCTCGAGCTGGCTCTCGCGGCTGCCGACGGTCTGGGTCGAGGGCGAAGTGACGGAGCTGCGGCGACAGGAGCGCTGGCAGACGGTCTTCTTCACGCTCAAGGACCCCGACGACGGCGCGTGCCTCGGCGTCGTCATGGGCCGGGGACAGTTCGACGCGCTTCGACTCGACCTCGCCGACGGAGAGCGCGTGCACGTCTACGGGCGACCGGAGCTGTACGAGGCTCGCGGCGAGTTCAAGCTGCGCGCGCTCTCGATCGAGCGCTTCGGAATCGGCGCGCACCTGGCTGCGATAGAGCGCCTGAAGCGGAAGCTGGCAGCGGAGGGATTGTTCGCGCCCGAGCGCAAGCGGCCGCTGCCGCTGTTCCCGCGCCGGATCGGCCTCGTCACCGGCAACGACGCCGCGGCGAAGCGGGACGTGGTCGCTGCGATCACGACGCGCTTTCCGCCCGCGCGGGTCGTCGTCGCCGAGACGTACGTGCAGGGCCCGCGCGCCGCGCTCGCGGTCACGGAGGCCCTGAGGCGCATCTGCGAGGAGCCGGAGGTCGACGTGGTCATCGTCGCCCGTGGCGGCGGCAGCTTCGAGGACCTCCTTCCCTTCAGCGACGAGCGGCTCGTCCGGGCGGTCGCCGAGTGCCCAGTTCCGGTCGTCTCGGCGGTCGGGCACGAGCAGGACATCCCGCTCTGCGACCTCGCGGCGGACGTCCGTGCTTCCACTCCGAGCGTCGCGGCCCGCCTCGTCGTCCCCGATCTCTCCGAGCTGACCGAGCGGCTCGAACGAGCCCGGGCGGGGCTCGAGCGCGGCTCCCGCCGAACGCTCGAGCGCGGTCGCGAGCGGCTCGCCCTCGCACACGAGCGACTCCGGCGCTCCCCGCGGCTGCTGGTCGAGCGGCGGCGAGCTTCGCTCGAGCATGCGTCCGGGCGGCTCCGCGCCCTCTCGCCTCGCGCCACGCTCGCCCGTGGTTACGCGATCGTGCGGCGCGGCGACGAGCTCGTCCGCTCCGCCGGTGACGTCACGCTGGGCGAACGCGTCGAGGTCGAGGTCGGCGACGGGAGGTTCGGCGCGCGTGTCGAGTGAGCCGACGTTCGAGCAGGCGCAGCGGGAGCTCGAGGAGATCGTCCAGCGGCTCGAGAGTGGGCAGACGAACCTCGATGAGGCGATCGCGCTCTGGGAGCGCGGCGAAGAGCTCTACCGCTTCTGCCTCGGAAGGCTCGACACCGCCGAGGGGCGAATCGAGGAGCTCGCCAAGCGGGTCGAAGCCGCCAAGCCCTAGTCGCGAGTGGCGTTTGCTGCATAGAATCGCGCCGTGGCTGCGCCGGATCCGGAACTGCTTCAGCGCGTACCCCTGTTCGCCGACTTCGAGCGCGGCGAGCTCGAACGGCTAGCGAAGAGCTTCAAAGAACGGACGTTCAGCGCCGGCGACACGGTCGCCGAGGAGGGAAAAGGCGGCGTCGGCTTCTTCGTAATCGCAGACGGTCAGGCGAAGGTCACTGTCCACGGCGGGGAACGTGGAACACTCGGGCCGGGCGACTACTTCGGTGAAGTCGCGCTGCTCGACGAGGGCGCGCGCACGGCGACGATCAAGGCGGAGAGCGACCTCCGCTGCTACGGCCTCACCTCGTGGGAGTTCAGGCCGCTCGTCGAGAGCGACTCGCGGCTCGCCTGGAAGCTCCTCCAGGCACTGGCAAAGCGGCTGCGCCAGGTCGAGCAGGCGCAGACGTAGCCGTTCGAGCTCCCATGGCGACGGCGCGCGTGCCCGACGCCCTTCTCGTCGCCCGCTGCCGCGAGGGCGACCCCGCCGCGTGGGCGGAGCTGGTCGACCGCTTCTCGCGCTACGTATACGCGATCGCCGTGCAGGCGTTCCGGCTCCGGGAGCACGACGCCGAGGACGTGTTCCAGGACGTCTTCACACGCGTCTACGAGCACCTCGACACCCTCCGGGACGACGAGGCGATCAAGCCCTGGATCGCCCAACTGACTCGCAACCTCTGCATCAACAAGCTGCGCGCGGGGTCGCGCGAGCAGCCGACGGGAGACGAGATCGAGCCCGGCGGAGCGGACGACACCGTGGCGATGCTCGACGACGCCTTCGCCGTCCACCAGGCGCTCGACGAGCTGCCCGAGCACTGCCGCGAGATCCTCGACCGGTTCTTCGCCCAGGACGAGAGCTACCGTACGATCGGCGAGGCACTGGATCTGCCCGCCGGCACGATCGCAAGCCGGATTTCCCGGTGTTTGCAGAAGCTCCGAGACCATTTTGAGGGAAGAAACCCCGTGCCTCCGGAGTCAGGTGAGCAGGTGATCGAATGAGCGCATACGACGAGACACGACTTGGAGAGCTGATCAGCGCGCTGCCGCCGGCCCCTCGGGGCTGGACGGAGGCGGCGCAGGAGCTGCCGTTCGTGCGCCAGCGCATGGACGAGATCGTCGCGCGCGCGGAGGCGGACGCCGAGTTCCGCACCAAACTGATCGCCGACCTCGAGGCGACGCTCCAGGCCGAGGGGTACGAGCCGAAGCCGCCGCTGGTCGAGGAACTGCGCCGCCGGTTCGCTACGGACTAGACCGCCGGGCCTCGGCAGTCGACAATCCAAGGCGTGGAAGGGCGCGATCTGCTCAACCTTCGCCTCGACGAACTGCTCGAGCGGCTCGCCGGGGACGAGCCGGCGCCGGCCGGAGGATCCGCTGCAGCGGTCGCGGTCGCGATGGCGGCGGCCGTGCTCGCGAAGGCGGCGCGCGCATCGATCGGAGGCTGGCAGGACGCGGCCGGGATCGTCGCGCAGGCCGAGAGGCTGCGCGCACGCTCCGCGCAGCTCGCGCAGGCGGACGCCGACGCGTTCGCGGAAGGGCTGCGCGCGCTCGAGGAGACGAAGGACGACTACGAGCTCGGCAAGGCGCTCTCGCACGCTGCTGACATCCCGCTTGCAATCGCCGAGCGGGGCGCAGACGTCGCCGACCTGGCGACGATCGTCGCCGAGCAGGGCGACGAGCGGCACCGCGGCGATG
>JBARRS010000150.1:0-3914 GCA_049644345.1 Gaiellaceae bacterium | reverse complement strand
TCGTCCTTCAGCTGCACGTGCGCCCGGGGCTTGAAGTGCAGCTCCCGAATCACGCGGCCGTCCGGCGCGAGCACCGCCTTCGCGACGTGCGGCTTCCAGACCGTGCCGCCGTTCACGAGCGCGCTGTAGGCCACCGCGAGCTGGAGCGGCGTCACCGCGAGGTAGCCCTGACCGATCGAGAGGTTGATCGTGTTTCCCTCGTACCAGGGCTGATGCCAGGTCTTCTGGAGCCACTGGGGTGTCGGAACGACTCCGGTGGACTCTCCGGGGAGGTCGAGCCCGGTCGGACGGCCTAGGCCGAGGCGGTGCGCCCAGTCCTGGATTGGCGTGCCGTGCTGGAAGTAGAGCTTGTCGCCGAGGCGGTAGAACCAGGTATCGCAGGACTGGGAAAGCGCTTGCGGCAGACTCATGAACGAATAGACGCTGGGCTCGACGTTGTGGAACGTGAAGCCGCCGATCGTGAAGGAGCCGCTGCAGAGCAGCGACGTGGACGGCGTGATCGCCCCCGTTGCGAGCCCCGCCTCGGCGACGATCGGCTTGAACGCCGATCCGGTCGGATAGAGCCCCTGCGTCGCGCGGTTCAGCAGCGGCGTGGCCGGGTTGTTCGAGTGGAGCAGGCGGTCGAGGTAGCTCGGGCTCGTGGCAGCCTCCACCTGGTTGAAGTCCGGGTAGCTCGCGAGCGCGAGCACGGAGCCGTCACGTGGGTCGAGCACGACCGCGGCCCCGGCGTTCGCGTCGGAATGTCCGGCGAGGTGCGCGTACCCGATCCCGTTCCGGATCGCCTGCTCGGCCGCGCGCTGGACGTCGGCGTCGATCGAGAGCTGGAGGATCCGGCTCGGCTGCTTGTGGTGAACCACCTGGAGCGGTCCGACCGTGCGACCGAGCGAGTCGACGGCGACCCGCGCTCGGTCGAGGCCGCCGTTCAGGACGCGGTCGTAGGCCGCCTCGACGCCTGACTGGCCGATCACCTCGCCGGGCTGGTAGCCGCGGTAGCCGCGCTCCTTCAGCTGGGTCGGCCCGATCTCGCCGAGCAGGCCGAGGAACTCCCCGCCGAGCCCACCCTGCGGGTAGTTGCGGTCAGGAAGGACGGCGACGTGCAGGCCCGGGAAGACCGCGCCACGCTCGTCGAAGAAGTACGAGAGGTCCGGCGTGAGGTCGGGGAGGACGACGGCGGGCGCATAGGGCGAGCGCACCACGTCGCGCTTGAGTCTGCGGATCAGCGGCGTCGCCGTCGTCTTTGCCACGCGGGCCGCGCGCTCGAGCAGCGCGATCCCGCGGCGAGAGGGCGTCCAGCGGCCGTGCTTGTCGATCGTCCCGAGCGCCGCCGGATCGGCGGTCAGGACGACGCGCCCCGTGCTCGAGGCGAGGACCCGATTCTTCGAGTCAACGATCGCGGCGCGCGTCGTCGGCAGGTTGACGAATCGGTACGTCTGCGCCTGCGCGACGTGCCGGAACGCCGGCCCCTGGATTACCTGAAGCGACCAGAGCCGAAGCGCCAGGATCCCGAACAGCAACGCCGCAAACGCGCCGAGCAGCCCGACCCGCAGGAAGAACCCGGCGCTGCCGAAGAAACCGGCGCGCGCCGTCGAGAGCGGCTCGACGAGCGGTCGCGCGCGCGGCAGCCGCAGGATGTTCCCGCGCTCAGAGCGGGTTGCCATGGCCTGCTCGGGATCCGGTACATGGGATCACAGACGGCATCCTTCCTCGGACGGCCTCGATTGTACGGCGGCGCCGAAGCTAAAGGGGGTTGTCGACGCTGCGGACCCCTACTTCGTATTGGCCAGTGCCGGGGGAGGGAGTCGAACCCTCACGCCCCCGAACGGGGACACCTGGTTTTAAGCCAGGCGCGTATGACCAATTTCGCCACCCCGGCGGCGTCAGGATAGCCGCGGTTGCTGCGGTCTAGTAGCCCGCCGGGAACTTGTAGCTCGAGGGAATCTTGGCCGGCGGCGGCTTCCCGTAGACGATCGCGATCTCCTGATGCGACTTGAGCGCGAGGCGCGTCGGATCCCCGCTGTAGGGCTTCCCGTTCACGTAGACCTTGAGCTTCCCGCAGTAGCCCCCGATGCAGCGCGGCGACAGGTAGAGGCCCCACACGCCGAAGAATTGGCCGAGCCTGTACGTCTGCTTCTTCGGGGCCTCGACGTGCATGATCCCGCTCGTGTCGTGGGTGTGGAGCTCGGTGATGAACTGGCCGTCGTAGATGCCGACCAGCGCCGGGAGGCCGAAGTGCTTCCCGTTGATGTAGATGTCGAGGTGCTGGTGGATGTGGAGGTTCAGGGCCTCCTGGGGCAGCGCGGAGAGGCCCAGCGGCGATAGGCGATCGGGAAGCCCGCCGAGGCCGTTGTCCCAAGGAGCCTTCGTGTGCCGGATGCCCGCGAGCGACGCAAGGTTGATGGTCTTTGGCACAGACGGGGCCGACGTCCTCCCGCGCGTGAAGATGAATCCGACCACGATCCCGAGGGCGATCAAGCCCGATGCTGCGAACGCGATCAGGCCCATCCAGTAGAGCCGCTGCCGTTCCTGCGGGATCCCGGAAGGCTCGCGCCGCTTCTGCGGCGCCTGAACGCGGCGCGGAGGCGGAGGCGTGCGTGCTTTCTTGGCCACGGGACGGCCAGCGTAGCAACGGTGCTGGTCGGATCTGGCGTTTTGGGCGCCGATGCCGGATACTCACCTCTCTGGGACCGAAGGAGGAAACGAATGGGATGGTTGGACAAACTGCTCGGCCGCGACAAGAAGCCCGCGGGCGACATGACGAGCGACCCGTCGGGCCGCAGCGAGGGGATGCAGGAACAGCAGGGCATGGCTGAGGATCGGGCATCGGGCATGGAGCAACCGGCGCCGGAGGAGCGCGCCGCCGAGCACGATCAACCGTAGTTCGGGGGCGGCGCCAGGCCGCCCCTTCTCTATGCCGTCCGACGTGCCGTCTAGCGTTCGAGGGCCATGCTCACGGGCGTCTTCATCGTCGTGCTCATCGGCGGCCTCGCCGCCTTCGCCGTCTGGCTCGCTCGCGCCCTCGGGGCGCTGAGGACCGACAGCGGCGCCCAACTCGCCCAGCGCAACGCCGAGGTGGACGGTCGGCTCCAAGCGCTCGTCGAGACGATGGATCGTCGGCTCTCCGAGCTCGACACGAAGGTCGACCGCAGGCTCGAGACGGCGACGAAGACCACGACCGAGATCCACGGTCGGCTCGGCAAGCTCGACCAGGCGACGGCGCAAATGCTCGAGCGGGCCAAAGACCTCGGACGGCTCGAGCAGGCGCTCCGGCCGCCCAAGGCGCGCGGAGGCTTCGGCGAGCTGCTGCTCGAGAATCTCCTCCGCGACCGGCTGCCGACGGGCGCCTACGCGCTCCAGTACGGCTTCAAGGGCGGCGAGCGCGTCGACGCAGTGATCCGGGTCGACCGGCTCGTCCCCGTCGACGCGAAGTTTCCGCTCGACAACTTCGAGCGCCTCGTGGAAGCCCAGGACGACGCCGAGCGCGAGCTCTACGAGAAGGCCTTCGCCCGCGACGTCAAAGGACACGTCGACGCGATTGCATCCAAGTACGTCCGGCCGGACGAGGGCACATACGACTTCGCGTTCATGTATCTGCCCTCGGAGGCGATCTACTACGAGCTCGTCTGCGGCAGGACCGGGGCCCTGCTCTCCTATGCGCACGAGAAGCGCGTGCTGCCGGTGTCGCCGACGACGTTCACCGCCTACCTCCAGGTGATCGTGCTCGGGCTGAAGGGGCTTCAGATCGAGCAGCACGCGCAGGAAGTGATGGCCTACTGCGCGCAGCTTCAGAAGGACTTCGGCCGCTTCAAGGAGGACTTTGAGCTCGTCGGCACGCACCTCGGTCGCGCACAGACGAAGTTCGGCGACGCGGAGAAGCGCCTCGGGCGGTTCGAGACGAAGCTGGAGCAGGCGGCCGA
>JBARRS010000149.1:0-2943 GCA_049644345.1 Gaiellaceae bacterium | reverse complement strand
TTCGAGATCCCGGTCGTCGGAGAGATGCTCCTCTGGACGGGGATCATCCCGCTGCGCCGGGGCGAGAGCGACCGCGCGGCGCTGCGCCGGGCGCGCGAGCGCGTGCGGGCCGGAGACCTCATCGGCGTGCACGTCGAGGGGACCCGGCAGCGGCTCGGCTATCCCGGCCCCGTACACACGGGCGGGCTGATGATCGCGATGCAGGAAGGCGCGCCGATCGTGCCTTGTGGGCTCGACACCTTCCGTTGGTCGCCGTCGAACCGCCGCCTCTGCGCGGTCGTCTGGGGTGAGCCGCTCGACCTCTCGCACCTGCCGCGCAACCGCGGCGGGTACGCCGAGGCCGCGGAGGTCGTCCGCGAGGAGATCGTCCGCCTCTGGCGGCTTGCGGCCGAAGCCGCCGCCGCGGGGCTGCCTCCGGAGCTTCCGGACGGAACCAAGCGCAGCGGCCCGGTCCGGCCCGGCGTGTCACACTGAGCGTATGGCTGCGCCTGCGACGCGCAACCTCGGCCGCCTCTCCGAGATCGCGCAGGTCGCGGTGCGGCACGGCTTCGGCTACTTCCTCGAATCGCACAAGCTGACCGACCTCGTCCCGTTTTGGCACCGGCCCGAGCTCGACGTCGCGCCCTCGGAGCGCGGCCGGCACCTGCGAGAGATGCTCGACGAGCTCGGCCCGACGTTCGTGAAGTTCGGGCAGCTGCTCTCGACGCGCCCCGACGTCGTCCCTCCCGACCTCATCCTCGAGCTCCAGCGGCTTCAGGACTCCGTCACTCCGTTCCGGTACGCCGACGTGGAGCGCGTCGTCGAGGAGGATCTCGGGAACTCGATCGAGCGCCTCTTCGTCGAGTTCGACGAGCAGCCCGTCGCGGCCGCGTCGATCGGCCCGGTGCACCGCGCGATCCTTCCGAACGGCCGCGTCGTCGCAGTCAAGGTGCAACGGCCGGAGGCACCGCGCCAGATCGAGGCCGACGTGGCCCTCCTCTACCAGGTCGCGCGGCTCGCAAAGGAGCGCGTGCGCGCGCTCGACTTCGTCGACGTGCGCCAGGTGGTGGACGAGTTCGCCCGGTCGATACGGCACGAGCTCGACTACCGCCTCGAGGCGCGCAACGCCGAGCAGTTCCGGCGCCAGTTCGCCGGCCACCCACACGTCCAGATCCCGAAGGTCTACTGGGGGTACACGCGGGCGCGGGTACTGGCGCTCGACTATCTCGAGGGGACGAAGCTCTCCGAGCTCGACCGCGCGGCCTACACAGCCGACGAGCTCCGGAAGCTCGCCTATCTGATCACCGAGACCTGGATGACGATGATCTTCCGGAACGGCGTCTTCCACGGCGATCCGCATCCCGCGAACGTGTTCGTCATGGACCACCACGAGCGGATCGGGCTCGTCGACTTCGGCCAGGTCGGACAGTTGACAGCCGACGACATGTCGAAGCTGACGCGGCTGTTCATCGACGCCGCCCAGGAGCGCGTCGACTTGCTGCCGCGCCGGCTGGCCGAGCTCGGTGTCCGCTATCCGAAGGAACGCGAGGAGCAGTTCGCCGCCGAGCTGCGCGAGCTCTACTACCGCTACTACGGTGCCAGTCTCGCCGAGATCGACCCCCTCCAGGTGATCCGCGAGGCGTTCGAGCTGATCTACTCGATGAACCTGCGGCTTCCGACGCGGTTCCTGCTCCTCGACAAGGCGATTGCGACGCTCGGGTCGGTCGGCGTCGATCTCTACCCCGACTTCAACGTCTTCGAGGTTGCGCGGCCGTACGCGCGCAATCTGATGCTCGAGCGGTTCACGCCGCAGCGAGTGCTCTCACGGGCGCAGAAGGAAGGGCGAGAGCTGGCCCGGATCGGCATGGCCCTCCCGTACCAGATGCACGACTTCCTCGAGGAGATCCGCGACGGCCAGATCGAGGTGGGTTTCGTCCACAAGGGCCTCGATCACTTCATGAACGAGCTCGACCTCGCCTTCAACCGACTTGTTATGGCGCTGATCGTCGTCGGCGGCTTGATCGGCTCGAGCCTGATCGGCGTCTTCGCCACCGGTGGGCCGAAGCTGCTCGGCGTGAACGTCGTCTCGGTTGTCGGGTTCGCGCTCTCGGGCGTGCTCGGGGTCTGGCTGCTCTGGGGCATCGTCCGCTCCGGACGTTTGTAGACGCACCTGTAGAAGCTTCGTTGCAGTGTCGCGCCAAAGGACATCTATTGCGCGCGAGAGTGCGCCGCTAGCGTGGCGTTCATGTCAACGCTGCTGCTCGCCGAGCCCGAGGCGGGGACTCGCGAGTTCCTCGCCCGGCACCTCGCCGACGACGGGTTCGACGTGCTCGGAGAGCCGGCGGACGCCCGGCCCGATCTCGTCCTGCTCGGCGACCCTGGGGCCCTCGACCAGTGGCGCGAGCGCGATGTGCCCGTGATCGTGCTCGGCGGGAGCCAGGCCGACGCGGTCGACCGCGTGCGCGCATTCGACCGTGGCTGTGACGATTTCGTCACCCGGCCGTTCCACTACGACGAGCTGGTCGCGCGGATCCGCGCCGTGCTGCGCCGCGCGTCGCCCCCTGCGGCCGAGCGTATGGAGGTGGGGGAGATCGAGATCGACCGGCGTACTCGGGCCGTCGTCGTTCGCGGCCGCCACGTACTGCTCGCCGCGAAGGAGTACGAGCTGTTGCTGAAGCTGGCGAGCGACCCGCAGCGCGTCTTCACGAAAGAGGAGCTGCTGCGCGACGTCTGGGGGTTCCGCTCGCTGGGGCGCACGCGCACGCTCGACTCGCACGCCTCACGGCTGCGGCGCAAGCTCGGCCAGGCCGGTGCCGACGCCTGCGTGCTGAACGTCTGGGGCGTCGGCTACCGGTTGCTGGAAGACGCTAGTGCTTCAGGAAGAAGTCGATGACACTTTGCAGGACGAGCGTGGTTGCCGTGTTGTTCTGGCGCGAGATCTTGAACGCGTTTTGACACGTGTTG
>JBARRS010000148.1:0-2885 GCA_049644345.1 Gaiellaceae bacterium | reverse complement strand
CCATTCGACGAGACCCGCTAGATCGGAACGCGGATCGACCACGGTCTCCGCGAGGCGGGGCAGCGCGCGCATCGCCTCGTTCACCGAGCGCGCCTCACCCTCGAGCTCCAATACCGTGCGCTCGAGGCCGGCGGCACGGGCCTCGAGCTGGCGTCGCTCTGCGCGCAGGCGCTCGAGCTCCTTCGCCGCCGAGCTCGCGGCGTCCGCGGTTCGGACGACCGCTCGCTTCGCCGCAGCGATCGGCTCCCGCTTGCCCTTCGGCTCGGCGCGGGCCAGCTCTTCCTTTGCGCCTTCGTACGCCCGCGCCTTCTCACCGGCCTCGGCCTCGGCCGTGCGAACGGTGACGTCGAGACGCTCCCGTTCGGCGGGCAACCGCACCTCGAAGGCGGCAAGGTCAGACGCGCGCGCCGCGACGGCCGCGGAGCGGGCGTGCAGGCGCTCGACGAGCGCAAGCTCGCGCCCGACCTGGGTATCGCGCGCCTCCAGCTCGCGCGCCACCTCGAGCAACTGCTGGCTCACCGCGTCGCCTCGTCGAGCGCCGCTTCGATCCAGGAGGTGGCCTCACGCAGGGCTCCCGGGTCAGACGACTTGACCACGACCTCGACCGTGCTCCCACCCTCGCCGAAGCTCGGGTACGAGCCCACCTGCACTGCCGGGTGCCGCTCGCCCATCGCCTGGAGCACCGCCACGATCCTGCCCTCCGTCGTCCGGTAGGTGCGTCGCCAGGAGCCGATCGGCGGGTCGCATCGGAGCTCGTCCTCGACGGTCTCGAACATCGCCTCCATCTCGGCAGGCAGACCCGGGAAGACGTAGACGTTCTCGATCGCGAAGCCGGGCGCGCCGCCGACCGGGTTCTCGAGCGGCCGGCTCCCTGCCGGAAGCTGCGCCCACCGCGCCGCGTACTCGGGGTCGTGGCTGAAACGCGCCCGCAGGCGTTCCGCGATCTCGGGCGCCTCCTCTTGGCCGACGCCAAATGCCGCCGCGACCGACTCGCGCGTGACGTCGTCCGGCGTTCCGCCGAGGCCGCCCGTGACGAGCACGAGGTCCGCCTCGGTCGCCTGCTCGCGCACGAACCGCGCGATCCGATCGGGGTCGTCGGGCAGCGCCGCGATCAGCTGTACGTCGAAGCCGAGCAGCTCGAGCCGGCGCGCGAGCCAGGAGCCGTTCGAGTTCTCGACGTCCCCCGAGACGAGCTCGTTCCCGAGCGTCAGAATCGTCGCGGTCGCCAACCCCGGCGAGTATATGGAGCGATGACTTCGCTCCAGGAGCTGGAAGGACGGCGCGAGCGCGAATGCCGGCTGACGCCCGAGGTCGCGCTCGAGACGCTCGACGAGGCGGAGGACTTCCTGCGCGATCGGGGGCTCCTGACGCTGATGCCCGACTCTGCGCTCCCGAGCCTCTTCGGCGCGTGTCACGAGGAGCCGTACAAGCGCGGCTCGCGCGGTTTCGGCCTCTGGCCCAAGACGAAGTACCCGTGGGGGATCATGCTCCAGGCGCGGCCGGGCGTCTGCTTTCCGCGCCTGCATGCCGGGAAGGGCCTGTTCATGACTATCGAGATCGCCTCCCTCGCCGACCCGCTCTGTCGTGCGGAGCTCGCTCGCGCAGACGCCGGCGAGCTCGGGGAGGATGCGACACGCCTGCTCGCCCACCTGCAGGCGGCGGGGCCTTCGCTGCTCGACGACGTGAAGACGGAGCTCGGGCTCGAGCCGAAGGCGCTGCGGAGCCTCCGCGCGCGCCTCGAGCGCATCGGTGCGCTCGTCCCGCGGGAGGTGCGGCTCGAGCTCCCCGACGGCGGCCACGAGCACACGACGGAGCTCTCCCGTTGGGATCAGATCGTCCCCGAGCCGACGGCGGGGGGTCTTGACGAGCTCATCGTCGCGGGCGTCCGCGCGGCTGTCGTCGCTCGGATCGACGAGCCGCGCCGCTGGTTCTCGTGGCGTGCGGACCCGGGCCGTCTCGTCGCCGAGGGAAGGCTCGCAGAACCGGAACCGGGCTGGATCTGCCTGCCGTGATCGGCGACTTCCGGCCGGGACAGGCCGAGCAGGTCGCCGATCTGCTCAACGCCCTCGCACCCGCGTCGGTCTACACGGCCGAATCGATTCTCGACCGTCAGGTGAGCGAGCCTCCCCGCGCGCGACGTCGATTGTGGGTCGCGTCCGAGGGGGGCGACGAGGTCGTGGGATTCGCAACGGCGTACTTCCACTGGTACGGCGGCGAAGCCGGCAAGGGCCGGATCTGGGTCGGCGTGCGTGAGGACCGGCGGCGACGCGGAATCGGAACGAGGCTCTGGGATGCGGCGGTCGTACATCTCAGCGGCGCGAAGAAGCTGACCGTAGAGGTCGACGATGATCCCGCGGGCCTGCGGTTCGTCGAAGAACGAGGCTTCACGCAGTACGACTCGGAGGTGGTCTCGAGCCTCGATCCCCGCGACTGCGATGTGGAGCCGAGGCCGCTCGAAGGGTTTCGCGTCGTGAGCCTGCACGACGTTCGCCACCGCGAACCGCAGCTGTTCGAGTTCTACGGGGCGGCGGGCGGGATTCGGCCGGGCGACGCGGTGAACCTCGTAACGCTGGAGGAATGGAGACGCTTCATCCTCGGTAACCCGCTGCTCGACGATCACGCGAGCGTCGTCGTGGAAGACGCGGAGGGAGAGGTCGTGGCGCTCTCATGGCTCTTCGTCGATCTCGAGAGGCGGCGGGCCGAGAACGAGTGGACGGCGACGCTGCCCCGGCTCCGCAACCGTGGTCTTGCCCGCCTCGCCAAGCTCGCGTCGATTCGCTGGGCCGCCGAGCACGGGATCGCCGAGATCCTGACCGGAAACGACCCCGACAACCTGCCGATGCGCGAGCTCAACCGTCGGCTCGGTTATCGGGAGCTCTTCATCC
>JBARRS010000147.1:0-7547 GCA_049644345.1 Gaiellaceae bacterium | reverse complement strand
TCCGGTTTCGGCGGTTGCAAGAGCGCGTCGCGGGGATTCCCGTGCTCGGCGCGAGCGTCGTCGTTACGGTCGCGCCCGGCACGCGGGCGGATCTCGTGATCGACCACACCTTCCGGGGCCTTGCTCACCAAGCCCGACCGCGCGTCTCGAAGACGGCAGCGGTCCACACCGCAGCCATGAGGCTCCGCGTCCGGAGCTACCGCGCACCGCTGCGGGCGACGCTGGCGATCCTCCCGCGGCCGCCGCACGGCATGCTTGTCTGGCGCGTGCTCCTGCCCTCGCGCACGCCGCTCGGGAGCTTCGAGGTGCTCGTGGACGCGCACACGAAGAGGGTGCTGCGCGTTCGCAACCTCCTTCGCTTCTGGGACACCGGCCAGGCCGCGATCTTCGATCCGAACCCCGTAGAGACGAACGGCTCTCGCACCGGCCTCGCGAACAACAACGACGCGGACAGCTCGTTGCTCACGAGCCTCCGCACCCCGGTCACGCTGCAGCGGCTGAACCCGCTCGACGACTGCCTCGACGGCGAATGGGTCAAGGCCGTCCTGCCGGCCGGCGATCCCGCCGCTTCGACAGCGCAAGGAGACGTTTGCCTGCCTGGACGCAACTGGGGCCTGACCGGTACAAACGTCACGCGGTCGAACCACCGCTTCGACGCGCTGATGGCTTACTTCCACATCGATCGAGACCAGGCCTACCTCCAAAGCCTTGGCTTCACGAACGTCGTCAACCGACAGCTACAGGCGAACGCCGACCCCAACCTCCCGATGGGGCAGGACGACAACTCCTACTACGACCCGGCGACGGGCGAAATCAGCCTCGGGTCCGGAGGCGTCCCCGACGCCCAGGACGCCGACGTGATCAATCACGAGTACGGGCACGCGATCCAGGACTCGCAGGTTCCGGGCTTTGGAGAAGGACAGCAGGCAGGCGCAATGGGAGAGGGCTTCGCCGACTACTTCGCGGCTGACCAATCGGCGACGTGGACGCCGAGTCCCGAGTTCGATCCATGCATCGCCGAGTGGGACGCCATGGGATACATGCCGCCGGAGGATTGCGTCCGCCGCGTCGACCTCAACCCCACGGTTGCTCAGCAGCTGCAGTCGCCGTGCAGCGGCGAGATCCACTGCCTGGGCAAGGCCTGGTCGAGCGCCCTCTGGACGATCCGGGGCGCGCTCGGGGGGCCGGGGGCGGACAAGCTGATCATCCAGTCGCAGTTCAGCCTGACGCCGAATGCCAGCTTCCAAGACGGCTGCCTGGCGCTCCTCGCGGCCGACGAGGCGCTGAACGGCGGCGCGAACCAGGCGTTCCTGCGCACGCTGCTCTCGAGCCGAGGGCTCCTCGACCTCGCGCACGCCGACGACACCATTCCGACCGCCCTCCCGCTCTCTGTTCCAGGGCAGGTGACGGGAAACGTCGACGCCGTCAACGACCCACACGACGTCTACAAGCTCTCGCTGACCGCGGGGCACGGGGTCATCGTCCACTCCACGAGCTCGGCCGACGTCGACCTCCGTCTGTACGCCCCGGGGTCGACGACCCTTTACGGTGGGACGATCGTGGCAGGCGCGACCACCGTGGGCACCGGGAACGAGTCGTTCGAGTACATCGCCGCGACGAGCGGCACGTACTACCTCGACGTCGACGCGGCGAGCGGCTCCGGCACGTACACGCTCGAGACGCTTGCCGACACAGACGGCGACGGCATCCCCGATCCTTCCGACAACTGCCCGACCGTGCCGAACCCCTCACAGGCGGACTGGGACCACAACGGCAAAGGAGACGCATGCGACCCGCACGCCCGGATCACAGTCACGTCCGTCTCGGTCCGCGGGCACACGGTTACCCTCGTCGGCCGGGTCCGCCCCAACACGGTGCGACCGGGAGCTTGGGAGCTTCTCGTCCGGCGCCGGGGCTGCGCCGGCGCCTGCAGCTACGGCCGCCCTACGCGAGCCACCGGAACGAGGAGCCTCTCCCCTGGAAAGATCGAGCTCGCCTTCCACCTGCCCCGGCCGGGCCTCTATCGCCTGCAGGCGGTCCTGACCGATCCTCACTACAACAGAGCGAAGAGCGGGTTCGTGAGCGTGCGCATCGGGGGCAAGACCGGGGCCGCCGGTCGCCTTTCGCGACGGCGCGGCCGCTGAATCAGGAACTCGGCTGCGGTGGCCCCGGCGCGGCTGATGCCGGCGAAGCGCCCTCGACCCGCGTCGCGCAGGCTAAGCCGAAACGCGCGCGGGCGGCAACCTCCTCCCCGCAGTACAGGATCGGCTCGGAATCGAGTGGACGTGTCGGGCTGCGTGAGCTAGATGTCTGTGGCGCTCCACTAGTGGAATGCCCCCGGCCGGAATCGAACCAGCGCACGCGGTTTAGGAAACCGCTGCTCTATCCACTGAGCTACGGGGGCGCGGGGTCGATGGTAGCCCGCTCAGCACGGGCCTGGATGGCGCGTTGAGCGGATTCAGGGTCGCTCCGGTCGTGTGGTAGGCTCGCGCCGCTCCCGACCTCGGCGACCCCCCGACGCATGCGCAAGCTTCTCTTCCTGCTCGTTCTCGTCGCAGCGCTCGGCGCGCTCGCGGCTGGTTGTGGCGGAGCCAAGAAGAGCGCGGGGAAGACCACCGGCGGCAATTCCTGCGCCAAGGCCAACCTACAGCTGCTCACCGCCGGCAAGCTGACGATCGGCACGGACAATCCTGCCTACCCGCCCTGGTACGGCGGCACGGCGAAGCCGCCGTGGAAAACGAGCGACCCCCGCAGCGGTCAGGGTTTCGAGAGCGCTGTCGCCTACGCGGTCGCGGGAAAGCTCGGGTTCGCGAAGGGAGCAGTCAAGTGGGTCGCCGTCCCGTTCGATCAGTTGATCAAGCCCGGCTCGAAGAGCTTCGACTTCGACATCAACCAGGTTTCGTACTCGGCAGACCGGGCGAAAGCCGTCGACTTCAGCAATTCCTACTACGAGGTGAACCAGGCGCTCGTCGCACGAAAGGGGACCCCGATAGCGAGCGCGACGAGCGTCGCGGGGCTGAAGAAGTACAAGCTCGGCGTGCAGATCGGGACGACGAGCTACAGCTACGTCGTCAAGAACATCAAGCCCGACAAGAAGCCCTCGGTGTACAGCAACTCGAACGACGTCGTGTCCGCTCTGAAAGCGAAGGGGATAGACGGGATCGTCGTGGACTTTCCGACCGCGTACTACATCTCCGTGGCCCAGGTGCCGAACAGCACCGTCGTCGGCCGCCTCCCGACCGTCGGCCCGCACGAGCACTTCGGCCTGGTCTTCCAGAAGGGCAGCTCGCTCGTCGGCTGCGTGAACAAGGCGCTGCAGTCGTTGAAACAAGACGGAACTCTTGCGCGCCTCGAGCAGGAGTGGATCTCGAGCAAGGCACACGCGCCCCTTCTGAAGTAGCGGTCCTCTAGGCATGCGGGCGGACGAGGCGGTCGGCAGCCGGGGCTCGCGGATTCTGGGCGGCGTCGGTGCCGAGGGCGTCCGCGGCGTCGGGATCGCGTTTGCCAGCACGGTCGTCTTCTTGACGGCTGTCGTCCTGCTCGTCGTGACGTCTGCAGGTTGGCCTGCGGTGCGCAAGGCGTTTTTCGACGTCGGGATTTTCCGGAGCTCGTTCCCGGAGATCGCGCGCGCTTTTGCCCTGAACGTGCGCATCTTCTGTATCGCCGAGGGCGTCATTCTCCTCGTCGCGCTTGCAATTGCTCTGCTCAGGGGGCTGCCCGGCCCGGTCTTCTTCCCCATTCGCTTGCTCGCCGTTGCGTACACGGACCTGTTCCGTGGCATCCCGACGATCCTGGTGATCTACATCCTCGGGTTCGGCGCGCCGGCGCTGCAGCTCTCGGGCGTGCCGAGCTCACCGCTCTTCTGGGGCGTGGCCGCACTGGTGCTCGTCTATTCGGCATACGTGGCCGAGGTCTACCGCGCTGGAATCGAGTCCGTTCATCCGAGCCAGGAGGCCGCGGCACGTTCACTCGGCTTGACGCGCCCGCAGACATTGCGCTACGTGATCGTCCCCCAGGCTGTCCGGCGCGTCGTGCCGCCGCTGCTGAACGACTTCATCGGCCTTCAGAAGGACTCGGCGCTCGTCGCGCTGATCGGTCCGGTCGAGGCCTTTCGGCAGTCCCAGATCGACTCCGCCTCGACCTTCAACTACACGCCGTATCTGGCGACTGCGCTCCTGTTCGTGCTGCTGACGATCCCTCTCGCCCGCCTGACAGACTGGTTGATCGCGCGGGACCGGCGGCGGCAACTCGCCGGCGGAGCGCCGTGAGCACGGCTCCCGCCGCGCTGGGGCTCGAGGGAGTGCGAAAGTCCTTCGGGCGCCTCGAGGTGCTGAAGGGAATCGACCTGACGCTTGCCGAGCACGAGGTCGTCTGCCTGATCGGGGCGTCGGGCTCGGGCAAGTCGACGCTGCTCCGCTGCGTCAACCTGCTCGAGCGAATCGACGCCGGCCGAATCGTCGTCCGCGGCCAGGAGATCACGGCCCGCGGCGTCGACGTCAACCACGTTCGCCGGCGGATCGGCATCGTCTTCCAGGCCTTCAACCGCTGTCCGCACATGACCGTGCTGCGCAACGTCACGTTGGCGCCGACGAAGGCCCTGGGGGTCGGACGGGCTCAAGCGGAGGAGCAGGCGACGGCGCTTCTCGAGCGTTTCGGCCTCGGGGACAAGCGGGACGACTACCCCGACCGCCTCTCGGGCGGACAGCAGCAGCGCGTCGCCATCGTGCGCGCCCTCGCGATGCGACCCGACCTGATGCTGCTGGACGAGGTTACGAGCGCTCTCGACCCGGAGCTCGTGGCCGAAGTGCTGAACGTGATCCGCGAACTGGCCGAAGCGGGCATGACGATGCTGATCGCTACCCACGAGATGTCGTTCGCGCGCGACCTCGCCGATCGAGTGTGCTTCCTCGACGCCGGAGTGATCCTCGAGCAGGGCCCACCCGAGAGGATCTTCGCCGCGCCGCGGGAGCCACGGACACGGCAGTTCCTGCAGCGGATCACCGAAGCGGGGAGGCTCTGAGCGCGCGTCTCAGCGGGTAACGACGAAGTCGCTCTGGCCGAGGAGCCGGCCGTAGCGATTCGCCGCAGGCGAGCCGAGGCCCGGCCAGACGAACCAGCGATAGCGACCGGGGCTCAGCCGGTAGCGCCGGCCCTGATAGACCCAGCTGCGATGGAGGCGGAAGCGATCCCTGGTCGGCCAGACGCTGAGGATCTTCCTGTGTCCGCGGATCAGCTGCACGTTGTAGTACGTCGCGTGTGAGATCGCTCTCCAGCGGAGGAGCGGCGGAGCCTTGACGCGCGTACCCGGGCGAGGGCCGAACAGCGCGCCCAGCGGCAGGGCGGCGACCGTCTTCGTGGTCGCGTTGTTAGCCACGTCGTAGGCCGTGACCGCGTAGCGGTACGCGAGCCCGTTTCGTACGCGTCTGTCTCGGAAACCTCGAGCTCGACCCTTGTAGACCAGCGCTTCAGGGGCCGTGCGCCCGGTCGCGCGCGCGACAGTCACGAGCGTTGTGTCCGGCGAGGCGCTCCAACGCAGGAGCACGGCACCGTCGGTCGCCGCGACGTGGACGCTGAGGGAGGGCGGCGTGGCGTCGTACTTGAGCCCGTACGACGAGGGGGCGCTGGTGTTTCCGGCTCGATCGCGGCAGGTTCCGCTGACCTTCGCCCCGGAGCTATCCGGTCCCCCGTAGGTGAGCGAGGTGCAGGAGTCGATCCCCGAGGTCGCATCGCTGCCTTGGAAGGCGATCGCGACCGGATGGTTGTACCAGCCGTTCGCGTCCGGGCCACGCTGCGGGATCGCTCCTGTGACCTGAGGAGGCGTCTTGTCGACCTTGACGGCGATCTGGACGTTCGTCGTGATGTTGCCGGTGTTCGTGGCGGCGCAGGAGAGGACGGTCCCCTGCGTATCGGTCGTCAGCGTCCGCACATTGCATCCATCTGTGTTGGTAATCCCGCTCGGGTCGGCGTAGCTCCAGCTCACCGTCACGCTGCTCGTGTACCAGCCGGTGCAGTTGTCGGGCGCTGGAGTGCACGAGAAGGTCACAGTGGGCCCCGAGGCGGCCCGGCTGCCGGCTGCAGTTGCAAGGAGCAGAGTGCTGGTCGCAAGGAGAGCGAGTGCGGTGGCGGAGCGAGATCGTCGAGCACGCACGAGCGCTTACCTCCTCACGCGTCGAGTAGCCCGGGCTGTCAGGGCGAGGAGGGATGCACTGGTCAGCACGAGGACCATGAGCGCCAGCGCGGAGAGGAGGAGAGGGCGGGTCGAGCGGTCGCCGGCGACGCCGAGGGCTGCCTCGGTGGCCGCAGGAAACGGGAACAGGACTCCGAGCGCGCGCGCCGCCTGCCGCTCGACGGAGGCAGCGTGCGCCGGTCGAGCTCGACCGCTCGGCTCGGCAGCCTTCGGCTTCGGGGGCGCCGGCCTGGCAGGTGCGGCGAAGGTTGTCGTGACCGCGTGCGGTTGGGCCAACGGTGTCGAAGTCCGGCGGGTTGGAGCGGGCGAAGCTGCTCCCGGGGCCGGGTCGGGGCCCACGAGAGTCCCCTTCGGGTTCGGGTCCGGACGGGGTGTCGGCTGGGCCTGGGCGGGCGGGCTGCCCAGCCCGGCGAGAATGGCCACGAGTGCGGGCAAAGCGAAGTACGACATCGGCCGAGTTTGCTCCGACCGGTGCTGAGCCCTGCGCCGCAGTAGCCCTCCGAACCGCGTCGCGTCCACGGAAGTCCCAACCCCTCGTGGCTTTCGTTCTCGTGTTCGACGCTACTCCTGCCTTCTGGACGTGTCAAGGCAAGCCTCCGCTCCGAAAGACCTGGAAATCGGGAGAGCCGCCGACCCTTTTGGGGCCGGCGGCTCTCGGTTCTCGCGCTATTCGGTCGAACGCATCACCACCCCTGGTCTTGCGTTGCGAGCTGGTCGGCCATGTCCCAGTTCCTCGCCCGGCTGTCGGCGCTCGCATCGTTGGTCTGCGACGCGTCGCCGCTTCCGCCGAAGCTGAGCACGTTCACCGGGTCGCTGGAATTGCCGCTGTCCGATCCGCAGCCGCAGCGCGGGTTCTTCTCGCCGAGCTGCGCGCCGATCGCGAGTGACTCGGCATTCTGGTGGCTTAACGCAGCTTGGCCGATCGCCTGCACTTCGGTCGAGCCGTCACAACCGCAGCCGCGACCGCCCTTCAGGCTCGAATCGTTCTGGGTCGCGTTCTGGGTCGCTTCGTTCTCGTTCTTGGCCCGCGATTTCGCGGAGACGTCGTTGCTCTGCGTCACGGAGCCGTTGCCGCCCCAGCTCAGGACCCGCACAGGCACGTTCGTGTTCGTCGCGCCGTCCTGGACCGCGAGCGCGCCGGACCTAGCAGTCTGGTCGTTGCCCGCGAGCTGGCCGATGGCTTGGACGCCCGTGGAGCCGGGGCCGCTGCTGCCCCCGTTCTGGGTTGCGGTCTGCTCGGCTTCGTTCTCGTTCTTGGCCTTGGAGTCCGCGGAGACGCTGTTGGCCTGTGAGACGTTGCCGTTGTCGCCGGGGCTGAGCACGCGAACGTCGATGTTCTTGTTGCTCGCCCCCTTCTGGA
>JBARRS010000146.1:0-5562 GCA_049644345.1 Gaiellaceae bacterium | reverse complement strand
CGTCGTGTCGAGGGTGTCTCAGCCTGAGCGTCCGGCCCTAGCGTCCAGCCCCAGTTCGGGCCGATGATCGTGCCGCGGTAGGCGCGGCCGAGCCAGTAACGCTGAATCCACAGCGAGAATCGCCCGGTCGGGCGGTGCGTCAGGATGCCCATCATCCTGTGCCAGCGGCTGTGGCGGTAGCTGTCCAGGAAGACGTTTCGGCCGAAGCGGTCGAGCGGAGCTCCCTGAGGCGTCGAGTGGAAGCCGTAGATCGCTTTGCCGTGGAAGCTCGCCTTGCCGACGACGTTTTCGGAGTGCCACTTGCAGCAGACCGCCTGCAGCGTCAGCGTCGTCGGCGCGCCTTGCCAGCGGGCGAAGCGGAGCTCGACGGGACCGCCCGGGAGCCGTCGCCACGCCTGTAGCGCCCAGAGGCGGCCGTCGGGTGTCTGCCTCACGACGCGTGCCACCGGGACGGCGATGCCCGTGGCCGGATAAGAGACGTCACGGCCTTGGAGGTGCGCCCCCCATCGCAGGCGGCCGCTCGGCCAGATCACGATCGACCCGTGACCGCCACCGCCTGTGATCCAATCGGCCTCCGCCTGCCCGTTTGCGGTCACTTTCAGCGTCGCGTCTCGGGCAGTCGCCGCGACCATGATCGAGGCCCCGGCGGTGGCCGGACAGGCGAAAGCGGCCGCCAGAGCCACTGCAGCCACGCGAAATCGTTGCTCGACCGAGCCCTCGAGACCCAAATCGAAACCCTCGGGCGCGAGGGTAGCTCCCCTGGTGGACGCCCTCAAGCGTGGTCGGCCTATGGCCACCACTCCAGCTCGTCGTCGACGAGCTCGAGCGAAGGCCGGTCGACGATGAAGTTGCACTCGTCGCAGATACACAGCTTCTCGCTCGAGACGAGCTCGTCCAGCGACAGTCCTCGGTTGCCGCTGGGCATGAAGTAACCCGGGTCCGGCAACCGGGCCGCTGCGATCAGGGCTGGCTCAGCCGGAACGGCGGCGCAACCGCAGTTCGGGCAAGGCGTGCGCAGATAAGGCGTCTCCACGGCCATCGCCTGGTATGTGACGCGAACGTGCCGTTCCTTGCCCCCTCTCACCGAACAGCGGGAATAACGGGCTCACGAGCGCGCGTTGAAGCGCGTGGGACTCCTAGTCGAGTTGCCGGGCCGGGGTGGTTCTCGCATGGCTGCCCCGGCCCCCTTTTAAGAGGCGGCACCGTCACCCCTGGAGGGGCCCCCACCTTCGGGCCGGACGGGCCTCCACCACTTCGCACCCGCCCGGCCCGGGCAGTCAGTGTGACCCCAGCCACACCCAGTGAGGTGACTGCCGCGGAAGGAAGGGTTGATGCAGGTGGGAGTGCGTACACCTTACCGGTTGAAACGCATATTCGCTCTGGTACGTCGCAGTGAGGCGGCGACGTACTTACTAGCGTCCAAACAGGGGCCTGCCGCGACCACTGCCATCCGCCGGGATGGTGTAGAGAACGCTACGGAAGCGGCGAGTCCACAACGGCGCGCGCACAAAGACAAGCGTTCGGCCGTCGGGCGACCACGCCGGTTCCCTGTCGTTCCCACGCGTAAGCCGTCTTGGGTGAGTTCCCTCTGCGTCGCTGACGAAGAGACCGCTGTCGTAGTAGTTCCTCGAGGAGGCGTTGAACGCGAGCTTGTCTCCGCCGGGCGACCAGGCGGGATGACTGAGGAACGAGTTCGGGAGGTGGAGCACGATGTGAAATCCGGAGCCGTCCGTGTCGATCACAGCGATGTCGCCACTGAACGGCGCGGTCGAGTTCACAGTGCCTATGACGAACGCCAGCCGCTGGCCATCCGGAGACCAGGCGGGGTCTGAGTACAACATCCCGTTACCCGTCGCGTTATCCCACGGCGAAGACGCGAGGACCTTCTCGGCTCCGGTTTTCAGGTCAAGGGTCGCGATCCCAATCGAGATCGCAGCTCCAGCGGGGTCGCTGTCGGCAACGAAGGCAAACGCGATCCGATCCCCTTGCGGCGACCACACCGGGGCTGATTCCCGGCGCGAACGGGTGAACGTCAGCTGGCTGGAGTTGGCCTTCAACGGTTTGACGAACAAGTCGTCCTGCGTCCATCCCCCACAGACGAAGTCCGGGGGCGAGGGCGGCGGCAGCGGCACGGCGTTTACATAGACAAGGCGCTTGCCGTCAGGTGCCCACGACGGCTGACTGCCCGCCGCGACGAAACTGAGCTTACGTTTCTGGACGTCCCAGATGTCGACCGAGGCTCTATGGTGGGCGTTGATCCAGGTGAGGGCGACCCGTCGGCCATCGGGTGACCAACTGGGGTCGAACGCGAGCCCGGCCGCTAACGGCGGAAGGCACGCGCCGGCATCCGGAGTAGCAACACCGCCCACCGCCAGCAGCAGCAGAGCGACAACAACTACTCCCCTCACGATTTCCAAGTATCCCGTCTTACAACCGACCTGCCAAGAGGGCGGACGCGTACGCGTACGGGTGCCAGAACGCGTCGAGAGCGTTCGCTGATTCGACCTCCAGCTCGAAGTCGGCTCCGGTGGTGGCGTCGCTGACCGAAACGCTCACGTTGTCGGCGTCTCCATACCAGTAGAGGACGACCTCCAGCCCGCCGGCGCGCCGTCGGTTGAGCTCCCGTCTCGCCGTGTTCGAAGTTCCTCGCTGAACTCGATCGTCCATGCATTGCCGCCTTAATCCGGGTGTCCTGGGGCCCCGCACTGCGGGGCCCCAGGACCTGGTTGGTTCCGGGGTGATCGCTACTGCTCGCCCTGGAACTGGGTATCGGCGCCCGCGTTGGCGTCCGCGTAGCCGCCGGGGCCGTCGCTTGGCGCGGCCTCGGAACTCGACTCGCCGGCAAGCCCGGTCGTCTCGGATTCCGAGCTCTGCTCGCCCGCGAGGCCATCGGGCGCGCTCTGGTCGCCCTGCTGGACGTCGACGGCCGAGGCCGAAGGCTGTACCGGCGACGCCTTGCTGCCCGCGGAAGCGAGTGTCGCTCCGCCCACCGCGAGTGCTCCGACGACCGTGAAGGCGGCCATCAACTTGGTCAACCGTGCACGCATGTCGTGTTCTCCTTTCTGGATTTGTGCGTGGACATGCGTGTCTGACGCTAGGGGGCTCGTGTTGGACCACGGTTAGAGATCAGAGCGGTATCAGCGTCTAATCTGGCTCTAATAAAGCCGTGCGAAAATTCGGCTCGCGATGAAGGTCCTCGTCGTCGAAGACGAGCTGAAAATGGCAAGCCTCTTGCTGCGCGGCTTTCGGAACAACGGCGACGCCGCCGATGTGACGCGAACAGGGGAAGACGCGATCTGGATGACGGCGGCGACGAATTACGACGCGATCGTGCTCGACGTGATGCTGCCGGGCATGGACGGGTTCGAGACGCTCGCGGAGCTACGCAAGGCGGGGCGCTGGACACCGGTGTTGATGCTGACCGCGCGCGACGCCGTCGAGGACCGGATCGCCGGGCTCGACGTGGGCGCCGACGACTACCTGACGAAGCCATTCTCGTTCGCGGAGCTGCTTGCCCGCCTACGCGCGATCGCCCGCCGCGGCCCGGTCGAACGGCCGACGGTCCTCGAGGTCGGCGACCTGCGGCTAGACCCGGCGACGAGGCAGGTCTGGCGCGGCACGACCGAGATCGAGCTGACGGCGAAGGAGTTCGCCTTGCTCGAAGCGTTCATGCACCGTCCCGGCGACGTGCTCTCGCGTGACCAGCTGCTCGAGCAAGCGTGGGAGATCGGCTACGACAACCGCTCGAACGTGATCGCCGTCTACGTCAACTATCTGCGCGACAAGATCGACCGCCCCTTTGGCGCGAGCTCGCTCGAAACCGTGCGCGGCGCGGGTTACCGGCTTCGAAAGGATCGTTGACGGACCGGCTGCCGATCCGGGTCCGCCTCACGCTCGCGTTCGCGCTCGCGATGGCGGTCGTGCTCTCCGCGACCGGCCTCTTTCTCTATCTCCGCCTCGGCTCCACCCTCGACCGCACGGTCGACCAGGGCCTGCGGACGCGCGCCGCTGATCTCGCCGCCCTCGTCCAGCAAGCCAATCCCGGGCTCCAGAACGCGCCGAGCCTGGGCGGGCCGAACGGCGGATTCGCGCAGGTGATCGGGCCGCGGGGAAACGTCGTCGACGCGACGCCCGGGCTGACACGCCGCCCGCTGCTCGCCGGTCGAGGGCTCGAGCGGGGGCGGGTGGGCCCGAGCTTCTTTGCGCGCACGCTCAGCGGCGAGCCGGTCCGTCTCCTGGCGAGGCCCGTGACGGCCGACGGGCGTAGGCTCGTGATTCTCGTCGGCGTGTCGCTGCAGCCGCGCGCAGAGGCGCTCGGAGACCTGCGGCGCCAGCTGCTCATCGGTGGGCCGATCGCCCTGCTGCTCGCCTCGGTCGCCGGTTACCTCCTCGCCGCGGCGGCCTTGCGTCCGGTCGAGCGGATGAGCGAGCGCGCGGCGACCGTCTCCGCGGCAAGTCCCGGCCGACGGCTGCCCGTCCCGCGCGCAAACGACGAGATCGCGCGCCTCGGCGCCCGGCTGAACGAGATGCTCGCGCGCCTCGAGGCCGCACTCGAACGCGAGCGGACGCTCGTCTCAAATGCCAGCCACGAGCTGCGGACTCCCCTCGCCCTGCTGAAGACCGAGATCGAGCTTGCTCTCGATGAGCCCGCGTCCGCCCCGGCGCTCGCGGCCGCGCTTCGTTCCGCCGGAGAGGAGACCGATCGGCTCTCCCAGCTCGCCGATGATCTCCTCCTGCTCGCCCGCATCGACGCCGGCGCGCTCCTGCTTCGCCGGTCGCGCGTATCGGTTACCGAACTACTCGAGGCGATCGCGATCCGCTTCCGCCGCCGAGCAGCGGATGCGGGCCGCGAGATCGAGGTCGTATCACGCTCCGACCTAGTCGTGCTCGCCGACCGGCGGCGCCTCGAGCAAGCGCTCGGCAACCTCGTCGAGAACGCGCTCCGTTACGGGGCCGGGACGGTCCGGCTCGAGGCCGACGAGCGCGGGAGCTCGCTCGAGCTGCGCGTCGTCGACGAAGGCGCTGGCCTTCCACCGGGGTTCCTCGAGCACGCGTTCGAAAGGTTCAGCCGCGCAGAGGGAGCTCGAGTGGAACCCGGCGCCGGACTGGGCCTGGCAATCGTCGGCGCGATTGCACACGCACACGGCGGCACCGCCGCCGCGTCGAACCGACCCTCCGGAGGTGCCGAGGTGACGATGACGCTTCCCGCGGCAACCGAGCAGGAGCAAAAATCGGGCCCGAGACAAGAGCGGCCCGTCGAGCGGCAGGCCGTTTCGCCCGTAGTCGAGCCAAGCCGGCGCCCGGACTCGAACCGGGGACCCCATCATTACGAGTGATGTGCTCTACCAGCTGAGCTACGCCGGCGCGGAGCGCCAGCCTAGCAGCGGCGTGTCCTAGTCGCCCCACCCCGAACCGGAGTCCGAGCCCGAGGCGCCGTTGGAGATCGAGCCGCTGTCTCCCGAGCCGCTCGACCCGGTGGGCAAAGAGTCTCCGCCGCCCGAATGGTCCTGCTCAGGGAGTTGTGGCGCGGCCTGCTCGTCGGGCTTCTGAGCTTTGGGCTTC
>JBARRS010000145.1:0-10556 GCA_049644345.1 Gaiellaceae bacterium | reverse complement strand
GCGGTTCGCCGCGCTGGCCGCGGCGAACGTGGCGCGGCCGGGGCAGATCCTGATCGTCTCCGACGAGCGCACCCGCGAGTTCCTTGCACCCCTGCCGCTGACGCTCCTCCCGCTCGAGCCGGAGCGTCGCGAGGAGCTCGCGGAGCTAGGAGTCCGAAGGCTTGGTGAGCTTGCCGGGCTGCCGGGCGCTGCCGTTGCCGAACGTTTGGGGCCGGACGGCCGGCGCGCCTGGAGCCTGGCGAGAGGCGGAAACCGCCGCCGGGTCAGAGGGAGACGGACGGCGGCGGAAATCGTCGAGACGCTCGAGTTTCCCGAGGCGGTCGGGAACGAGCTGACGCTGCGGCGCGCGCTCGCGGCACTTGTGGAGCGTGGCCTCGGCAGAACTGAGCGCGCGGGTCGCGCGGTGCGGAAGCTCGCGCTCTCGGCGCGGCTTGTCGGCGGCGGCTCGTGGCGGCGCACGGTCACGCTGCGCGATGCGACCGGGGATGCTGACCGGCTGCGCGCGGCCCTCGGGCCGAAACTCGCCGATCTGCCGGCGCCGGTGACGCGTCTTCAACTCGAGCTTGTCGACCTCGCCGATTCGCTCGGGCAGCAGCTCGAGCTCGTCCGGCCCATGGGCGCGGACCTCCGCGCCCACCTGAGCGAGGGGCTGCGCCAGGTTCGCGCCGGCGCCGGCTCGGGAGCGGTCTGTTCGGTCGTGGAGGTTGCGCCGTGGTCGCGGATACCCGAACAGCGGGCGCTGCTCGTGCCGCGCGACGAGTAAACGAGCCGCAGCCGGCGCTCGTCGAGACACATGTCGACGGTGCGCCCCGATGCGTGAACCGTACCTCGGTCGCGCTTGTGCGCGAGGAGTGGCGTGTGGTCGACCGCTGGTGGACCGAGGAGCCCGTCAGCCGGCGCTACTTCGAGGTCGTGCTCCAGACCGGGGAGAACGCGGTCGTCTTCCGCGACCAGGAGCGGGAGCAGTGGTTCAGCCAGCGCGGCGTATGAGCGCGAGCTCTGCGAGCCGTGCCCACTCGGCGGCGTGAGCGGCGGGCACGACCACCCATTCCTTCATCGGCCGGTTGCGCTCGGACGGGTCGAAGAGGTGGGCACCCTCGAGGGTGAGGGCCGCCAAGCGGTCCATCTCGTCGGGGAGCTTGAAGACCATCGAGTCGCGCCAGAAGCCGCCGACCATCTTCCCGGCCTTCTTGATCGCGGGCATTCCCATCATCTTCGCGGCCTCGACATCCGCGTTTCGGTGAATAAGGTCGTCGACGATCTCCTCGTAACGCGCCTGCGCGTCCACGGCGCCTACCCTCGGCGCACGCCGTCGGCGAAGCCTGCGTCCGGCGTATGGAGGTTGAGCACGCGGATCGGCGCCGGGCCCGGATTGCGGAACCCGTGCCGCGCGCCGGGCGGGTCGGAGACGAATGTGCCGGGGCCCGCCCGCCGCTGCTCGTCGCCCACGATGAAGTCGACTTCCCCTTCGAGCACGAAGAACGAATCGACGTGGTCGTCGTGGTGATGCGGGTCGACGCCTTTCCAGCCGGGGTGGAACGTGAGATCGAAGACCGAGAGCTCCGGCATGTCGCTTTTGATGACGAGGACCCGGTTCTCCCGCTCGAATCGCTCCCCCTCGCCGGGGCCGCAGACGATCGCGTCCGCAAACGGGCGGCCCCCGTCCGCCGGCGGGTCGAACTGGTCGAAGTGTTCATCGCTCCCGCCGCGCAGGAAGTCGCCGAAACCCATGCTCGGTGCGTGGACGTTCAGGAAGATCGCGGTCGAGTCGCTCGTGTTCCGGAACGTATGGACGACGTTGGGCGGCGCGGCGGCGAACGTTCCGGCAGGGCCGCGCACCTTCTCCACTTCTGGGCCGAGCCCGAATTCCAACTCTCCTTCGAGCACGTAGAAAGCGTCCGCGTGCCGCCTGTGCACGTGAGGCTTCGGCCCTTCCTCGCCCGGCTCGTAGCGGAACCACGTGACGATCAGCTGGTCGAGCTCGACGAGGATCCTGAGCGTCCGCTCGGCCCGGTCGGTGACGGTCTCGCCCTCTCCGGGACGTAGGAACGACGGGCTGTGTACGTCGAGCTCCACGCCCACTCAGCCTATTCGTTCCTCGACGGCGCCTCGTTGCCGGAGGAGCTGGCGGTGCGCGCCGCCGAGCTCGGATACGAAGCGCTTGCCCTGACCGACCACGACGGCGTCTACGGGTCGCTCGAGTTCGCACGGGCGGCAAAGGCCTTCGGCGTGCGTCCGATCACCGGAGCGGAGGTGACGCTCGCGGACGGATTGCACGTGACCCTGCTGGTCGAGACCGCGCAGGGGTACGCGAATCTCTGCCGTCTGCTGACCGCCGCGCATGCGGGAACGCGGCTGCCGGGGAAAGAGCGAGAGCTGCTGCCGCCCTCACTCGACCAGGCGCTGCTCGAGGAGCGGAACGAGGGTCTCGTGTGCCTATCCGGCTGCGCGCGGCACGGGCTCGGCGTCGAAAATCCGAACGCGGCGGCTCGGCTGGCGAGCGCCTTCGGGCGCGATCGGTTCTTCGTCGAGCTCCAGCGTCCCTACGAGCGGGGAGATGCTCGCCGCAGCGGGGCGCTGCGCGAGCTCGCGGAGGCGCTCGGCGTCGCCACGATCGCGACAGGCGATGCGCACGCGCACCACCCGCGCCGGGCGCCGCTCCAGGACGCGCTCGTCGCAGTTCGGAACTGCACTCCGCTCGAGGGCTGCGAGCGGGAGCGGCGGGGCAACCACGAGAGTGTCCTGCTCGAGCCGGCGGCCGCGGCGGAGCGTTTCCCCGACGACCCCGACGCCGTCGCGCGGACGCAGGAGCTCGCCGACCGGCTCCGCTTCGACTTGACCGAGGACCTCGGCTACCGCTACCCGGACTTCACCGAGGACGGCGTCCCGGCGATCGCAAAGCTGAAGCGGATCTGCGACCGCGCCTTCGCCGCGCGCTACGAAGCAAGTAACAGACTGTTACTTGCTGCTCGGGCGCGGCTCGACGAGGAGCTGGCGCTCATCGACGAGCTTGGCCTCGCCGGCTTCTTCCTGCTCCACTGGGAGGTGCTCGAGCTCGCGCGCGAGCTCGCCGTCGAGGTGCGCGGGCGCGATTCGCCGCGCTCGACGCTGCCGCCCGGCCGCGGCCGGGGGAGCTCGGTCGGCTCGATCGTCTGCTACCTGACCGGCCTCTCCCACGTCGACCCGGTAGCAGCGGATCTCTCGCTCGGACGCTTTCTCAACCGCGAGCTCGCCGCGGTTCCGGACATCGACCTCGACTTTCCGCGTGACATCCGAGAGAAGCTCCTACCGGCCGTCAGCGACCGTTACGGACGCGACCACGCGGCATTGGTCGCGAGCTTTCCCACCTACAACGCGCGCGGCGCGATCCGCGACCTCGGTAAGGCGCTCGGGCTCCCGCACGCCGAGCTCGAGCGGCTCGCGCGCCTGACAGAGGGCAATCCGAAGCGGGTCGGAGAGGAGGTCGCCTCGCTCCCCGACGGCGAGACCAAGCTTCGCTCGCCGCGGTGGCGCGCCTTCTGCGAGCTCTGCTCGGAGATCGCGGGCCTGCCGCGGCACGCGTCTCAGCATCCGGGCGGAATGGTGATCTCCAGCCGGCCACTCGTCGAGCTCGTCCCGGTAATGCCTGCCGCCATGGCCGGGCGGCAGCTCGTCCAGTGGGACAAGGACTCTTGCGCCGACGCCGGCTTTCTCAAGATCGACCTGCTCGGGCTCGGGATGCTCTCGGCGGTCGAGGATTGCGTCGAGCAAATCGCCCAGACGTACGGGAAGCCGATCGACCTCTCGCGGATCCCGCTCGACGACCAGGGGGTCTACGACGACATCCAGCGCGCGGACACGGTCGGCGTCTTCCAGATCGAGAGCCGGGCGCAGATGCAGAGCCTGCTCAGGACACGGCCCGAGAATCTCGACGACCTCACCGTGCAGGTGGCGCTCGTACGGCCGGGGCCGATCCAGGGCAAGGCCGTGCACCCGTACATCGCGCACCGGCAAAGGCTGCGCGAGGATCCGTCGTTCGTGCCGCCGGCCGACCATCCACTTCTCGCCGAGCCGCTGCGCGAGACGCTCGGCGTCGTCGTCTTCCAGGACCAGGTCCTCGAGGTGGCGATGGCGCTGGCGGGGTTCTCGGTCGGTGAGGCGGAAGGCCTGCGCCGCGCGATGAGCAGGAAGCGGAGCGAGGAGGCGATCGAGGCCTACCGCGGCCGCTTCGTCGAGGGCGCGGCTGCGAAAAGCGTCGATGCCGAGACCGCGAACCTCGTCTACGACAAGCTCGCGGGCTTCTCCGGCTTCGGCTTCCCGAAGTCGCATGCCGCGGCATTCGGGCTCCTCGCCTACCAGTCTGCGTGGCTCCGTCACTACTACCCGGCCGAGTTCCTGTGCGCGCTCCTGAACGCACAGCCGATGGGCTTCTACCCCCCGGCGTCACTCGTACGGGACGTGCAGCGGCGTGGGGTTGAGGTGCGTCCGGCGGACGTGAACGTGAGCGAGGTGAAGTGCGCGCTCGAGGACGGTGCGGTCCGAATCGGGCTCTCGTACGTGAAGTCGCTCGGGGAAGAAGGGGCGGAGGCGCTCGTCGAGGAACGTAAGCGGCGCGGGCCCTTCGCCGGCGTTCGCGAGCTCGCGCAACGGGCGCCGCTCGACCAAGATCGGCTCGAGGCGCTCGTGGCCTCGGGTGCCTGTGACGCATTCGGCAAACGCCGCGGGCTCCTCTGGGAGCTCGGCTTCGCGCCGCGACCGCAGAGCGTTCCGGGGTCCGGGGGAGACGTGCGTCAGCTCGCGCTCCCGCTCGACCCGACCGCAGAGACGCCGGTGCTCCGCGAGCAGACGCGGTGGGAGCGCATGCTCGCCGACTACCGGACGACGAGCCTCTCGGTCGGCGAGCACCCTCTTGCGCTGCTTCGCCCGCACCTGCCGCCCGGGACGCTCTCGAGCTCCGAGCTCGAGAGTACGGCAAACCGGGCACAGGTGGCGGTCGCCGGCCTCGCGATCGCGCGCCAGCGCCCGGCGACGGCTAAGGGCGTCGTCTTCATGCTGCTCGAGGACGAGCTCGGGCAAATGAACTTGATCGTGCCTCCGCAGGTCTATGCGCGCTTCCGAGTGCTCGTTCGAGGCGAGCCGCTCCTGCTCGCATGCGGGACGTTCGAGCGTTCAGGACGAAACCAGAACGTCGTCGTGCGGGAGCTTGCCTCTCTTGTTTCGCTTGCGCGGCGAGTCGCCGACGGCGGTGACATCTTCGGCTCCCTGCCGCCGGCTCATCACTTCGGGCACCGCTAGCCGCTCAATGGGCCGACCCATGCCGCCGGTGCATGGGCGCCACCTCGTGCTCGAGGTTGAACGCCGTATTGACGAGCGCGAGATGCGAGAGCGCCTGCGGAAAGTTGCCGACGAGGCGGTGCGATTCCGTGTCGTACTCCTCGGCGAGCAGCCCGAGATCGTTGCGGAGCGCAAGCACGCGTTCGAAGAGCTCGACCGCCTCGTCTCGCCGCCCGAGCAGCGCCAGGGCATCCGCGAGCCACAGCGTGCAGGGGAGAAAGGATCCTTCGCCGGGCGGCAACCCGTCGACGGTCACTTCCTCGGTGCGATATCGCTGGACCAAGCCGTCCTGGATCAGCTCGCGCTGGATCGCCTCGATCGTTCTCCGGATCCGCGCGTCGTTGGCCGGGAGGAAGCCGACGAGCGGGAGGAGCAGCAGGCTCGCGTCGAGGAGCTTCGATCCGTACGACTGGGTGAACGAGCCGAGCTCGCGGTCGAAGCCGTTGCCGCACACGTCCTCGTGGATCTCGTCGCGGATTCGCCGCCAGTGGTCGACCGGGCCGTCGAGCCCGTGCGACTCGACCGTGCGCACAGCCCGGTCGAAGGCGACCCACGCCATCACCTTCGAGTGCGTGAAGTGCTTGGCTCCCCCGCGTACCTCCCAGATCCCCTCGTCCGGCTCCCGCCATGCGGTCTCGAGGAACCGGAGCAAGACGCGCTGAATCTGCCAGTAGTGCTTCTGCGTGCCGAGCCCTTGCTCTCGGGCTTGGTAGAGCGCGTCCATGACCTCGCCGTAGACGTCGAGCTGCCGCTGGTCGCTCGCCGCGTTGCCGACTCTTACTGGGCGCGATCCTTCGTAACCCGGAAGCCAGTCGAGCTCGAGCTCGGTCAGCCGCCGCTCGCCGGCGACGCCGTACATGATCTGGAGGTCGGCCGGACTGCCGGCGACCGCGCGGGCGAGCCACGTGCGCCACTCCTTCGCCTCCTCCTCGTAGCCGCCGTGCAGGAACGCGAGCAGCGTCAATGTCGCGTCGCGCAGCCAGCAGTAGCGGTAGTCCCAGTTGCGCACGCCGCCGAGCTGCTCGGGAAGCGAGGTCGTCGGTGCCGCGACGATCCCGCCTGTGGGCGCGTACGTAAGCGCCTTGAGCACGATCAGCGACTGCTGCACCTCGTCCCACCATCCGCCTTTGTGGGTGCAGCGATTGCTCCAGTCGTGCCAGAACTCGATCGTGTCCTCGAGCGCCCGCTCTGGGTCGACGCGGCGCGGAAGCGGCCGGTGCGACGGGTACCACGTGAGGACGAACGGGACCCGTTCGCCTTCGTCGACGGTGAACTCGGCGACCGTCCGCATGTCTTCGCCGCGCACATCGACGGGCGTACGCAGGCAGAGAGCGTCGGGGCCGGCGACGGCGATACGCGCATTACCACGGACCCGAGAGACCCATGGAACGATCGATCCGTAGTCGAAGCGAATCACGAGCTCCGTTCGCATCCGCACGCGGCCGTCGATGCCTTCGACGATCCGGATGATGTCCGGCGCCTGTCCTCGTGGAGGCATGAAGTCGAGCACCCGGGCCGTTCCCTCGTCCGTTCGCCAGGTCGTCTCGAGCACGAGTGTCTGATGGAGGTACCGGCGACTCGCAGGGGCGTGGGTGCCGACTGCTTTCATGAGCCAGCGTCCGTGGCGCTCGTCGCCGAGGAGGGCGGCGAAGCACGCGCCGGAGTCGAACCGGGGGAAGCAGAGCCAGTCGACGGATCCGTGACGGCCGACGAGCGCCGCCGTCTGCAGGTCGCCGAGCAAGGCGTAGTCCTCGATTCGGTCCGGCATGTCAGCGATTCTCTATCTCGAGGGCGAAGCGGGGCAGGCGCTTCAGCACCGCGCGGTTGAAGGAGTGCTCGTACTCTTCGGCCGCGTCTTCCTCGAGCGTCGCGGCGTAGTTGTCCCGCAGGTCGGCGAGCAGCTCGGTGCCGGTCTCGACGAGGTCGACGTAGTCGCCGTAGCGCTCCTCCGCATCCTCGCGCGGCGCCTGGTCGTACGCGCGTTCGGCCTCTCCGCACTCGACGATCAGGTCGGCTTGCTCGCGCTCGAACAGCTCGAGCTGACGTGAGATCACCTGTGAGAAACGCCGTCGAAGGATCAGACGAGCTCCCGATAGAGATCGAGATGGGCATCTGCCGCGGCGGCCCAGGTGAGCTGCTCGCGGGCGCGACGGGCGCCCGCGCGCGCTGCTGCGAGGGCGTCGGGGTCTCCGAGCAGCTCGCGCATCGCCTCGGTCAGCGCCTCGACGTCGTCAGGGGCGACGACGCGGCCGGCCTCGAAGCGCCGGATCGGCTCGGCGACGCCACCGACGTCGTACGCGACGGCCGGAACGCCTGCGCCGAGCGCGCGCAGGAGGGCACCGCTCTGGTCGAGCTCCGCCCGGTATGGGAAAACGGCGATGGTCGCTTCGCCGAGGGCCCGGTCGAGCTCTGCCTCCGACAGATAACCGAGCCGCCACTCGGCGCGGTCTGCGGCGGCCACGCGATACCGGTCGATCGGCTCCGCGGCATCGCCGGCGACGATGAGGCGCGCGTCGTCGATTCGCCCCACGGCCTCGATCGTGTCTTCGAGGCCCTTGTACCGGCGGATCAAGCCGAGGGCGAGCACCGTCCGCCCGTCGTCGCGCCGCTCGGGGTCACTCGGGAATACGGGGTGGGGGATGACGCGAAGCCGGCCCTCCCGCACCCCGAGCTCCGCAAGTGTCTGCCGGCCGCGGTCGCTGTGGACGACGACCCGCTCGAAGCGCGACAGCAGCCGCCGCCATAGCTCGCGCTTGGATGCCGTCCGCCGTGGCAGAAGATCGTGCGCGGTGAAGACTGCGGGAGGATCGAGCCGGAGCAGGCGCGCGTCCAGCTCGGGCACCGCGAGCCATTGGAGATGGACGACATCGGCGGGGCGGGCACGCAGGCGCGCGAGCCCGATCGGGTGCTCGAGCACCTTCAGCGGGAACCGCATCCGTGAGCGCCGGAACAGGCGGGAGCTCAGCGGGTAGAAGAGCTCGGAGCGGACGTAGCCGTCCGGGCCGGGAGTCTCGCCGAAGCGGAACGGCGCGGTCACGAGCTCGACGTCTGCGCCGGCTCGCGCGAGGGCCGCAGCGAGCTCGTGATCGTACTGAGGCGTGTACGCCGGGGGGTCGGCGATGACGACGCGCATCGGTGCCTAGACTAGCCCGGCGTTGCCCCAGCTCCTCATCCGCAGCTGGAACCTCTACCACGGCAACGCGAATCCGCCCGAGCGGAGCACGTACCTCGAGCACGCCGTGCGGCTTGCGACCGCCGACCGGCCGGATGTCCTCGTCCTCCAGGAGCTGCCTGTGTGGGCGCTCGAGAAGCTGGGCCGTTGGAGCGGGATGCAGGCGTTCGGCGAGGTCGCCGCGCGGCCGCGGATCGGGCCGCTGCCGTCGACCGCAGCGATCGGCCGTGCGGTGACGTCGATCCACCCGGGCGCCCTGCGCTCAGCGTTCGCGGGGCAGGCGAACGCGATCCTCCTTGCGCCCGAGCTCCGTGCCCTCGAGCGTCGCGCTCTGACGCTGAACGCGCGGGGGTTCCGGCACATCCAGTCCCGCCGGCTCGAGCTCGGGACGGTCGCACGACTCGCGTGGGCAAAGGAGCGACGCATGTGCGGTGCAGTCCGCGCCGCGACGCCGGACGGCCGGACGCTGCTCGTAGCCGGCCTGCACGCCACGAGCTATCCCGCCGACCGCCGGCTTGCCGACGCCGAGCTGCTGCGGGCGGCCGTGTTCGCGGACGCGCTGGCGGCCCCGGAGGATGTCTGCGTCTTGGCGGGCGACTTCAATGTGGAGCCGGCACGCTCGCGAACTCTCCCGGAGCTCGTCTCGTGGGGATTCTCGGTCCCGGGATCGGGCATCGACCATGTCCTCGTTCGGAACGCTGTCGCGGGACCGCTCGAAGCGTGGCCGCCCGAGCGACGGCGGCTCAACCGCCGGCTGCTCTCCGACCACGCGCCGGTCGAGGTGCGGATCCAGTGACATTCGAGGAGGCACGAGCCCAGTTCCCGGTCTTCGAGCGGTTCGCGTACCTGAACGCCGGCACAAACGGCCCGCTGGCGCGCGCGACGATCCAGGCGATGGATTTGTCGTTCCGGCGAGACCTCGAGCAGGGTCGTGGCGGCAAGCCTTACATCGAGGAGGTGCTCGCGCTGCGCGTTCGCGCCCGTGAGGCCCTTGCCACGGTGCTCGAGGTTTCCGCCGAGCGGGTTGCTCTTGTCAGCTCGACCACGAACGCCTGCAACGTCGTCGTCGCCGGCCTCGATCTCGGGCCCGAGGACGAGATCGTGACGACGGACGTGGAGCACTTCGGGCTGCTTGGGCCGGTGCTGGCATCGCCGGCGCGGGTGCGTGTCGCTCGCGTGCGAGAGCTTCCACCGACGGAGGCCGCGGCCGCAATCCTCGCCGTCGTGACGAAACGGACGCGCCTGATCGCGATCTCAGAGGTCTCGTGGATCACCGGAAACTCGCTCGATCCGCACGCGGTGAAGGCAGGAACCGACGCCCCGGTGCTGGTCGACGGAGCGCAGTCGGTCGGCGCGATCCGAACGGAGGCGGAGGCGTTCGATTTCTACACGGTCTCCGCTCAGAAATGGCTCTGTGGCCCTGACGCCACCGGAGCGCTCCACGTGCGCGATCCGGAGCGGCTGCGGGTAGCGCTGCCGACCTACATGTCCCAGGAAGAGTACGACTTCGAGAGCTTCACGCCCAAGGCCGGTGCCGCCCGCTTCGACTCGGTCTGGCTGCCGCCTGCCTCGCTCGCCGGGCTACTGGCCGCCCTTGCCGTAGCGCCGGAGGGCCGGTATCGCCGGACGGTCGAGATGGCGAACGATTGCAGAGACCGGCTAGATCGCCTCGGCTACGAGCTTGTGACGGCACCGGGCCAAGCCGGACTCGTGTCGTTCGTCCCCCAGGGCGACGCGGCCGAGATCGCAGCACGGCTCTACGAACGCGGCGTGGTGGTGAGGGATCTCCCCGCGACCGGGTGGATCCGCGTGTCGTGCGGCTGGTGGACGAACGACGACGATCTCGAACGGCTCGTCGAGGGGATCTAGGCCGGAGCGTCCGCCGCCGTGCGCAGCCCCAGTTCCTGTGCGATCGGCCGCATCGCCTCGATGACGAAGGCGATGTGCTCGTCGAGGTCGATGCCGAGCAGCTCGACGCCCTCGTAGACGTCGTCGCGCGAGACGCCGGCTGCAAAGGAGGGCTGTTTCAGCTTCTTCCGGACCGACTTCGGCTCGAGCGAGTCGATTCCGT
>JBARRS010000144.1:0-1898 GCA_049644345.1 Gaiellaceae bacterium | reverse complement strand
GCCCGCTCGAGCGCGGCGTCGACCGCGGCCTGGTCGGGCCGCCCCTCGGCGGCTTCTTGGAGCCTCGCGCGCGCCCGCTCGATCGCGTCCGAGTCCATCGCAGGCAACGCTAGCGTGTCGGTCGGATGAAGGTGGCCGAGCTCGACTACGAATTGCCGCACGAGCTGATCGCGCAACGCCCGCTCGAGCGGCGGGACGACTCGCGGCTGCTCGTCTACGACCGTGCGAGCGGCGAGGTGCGGCATCGGAGCTTCCGTGAGCTTCCGGATGAGCTCGAGCCGGGTGCGCTCATCGTCTTGAACGACACGCGCGTGCTGCCGGCTCGTATCCCGATCGAGCGGCCGGCCGGCGAGGTGCTGCTTCTGGAGGTTCGGGCGGACGGGCTGTGGGAGGCCCTGGCGCGCCCGACTCGCCGTCTCCGTGCGGGCCGGCGGTACGGGCCGGTCGAGCTCGTCGAGCACCTTGGCGAGGGGCGGTGGCTGCTCCGCCTGGAGGGCAAGCCGTCCGGCGAGGCCCCGCTGCCGCCCTACATCACCGAGCCTCTGGCGGATCCAGAGCGCTACCAGACCGTGTACGCGGCAAGCGAAGGCTCAGCGGCGGCGCCCACCGCAGGCCTCCACTTCACCGCGGAGCTGCTCGCGCGGCTCGACGTCGAGTACGTGACGCTGCACGTCGGCCTCGACACGTTCCGACCGGTCTCGGTCGAGACGCTCGAAGAGCACTCGATGCACGGCGAGACGTATGAGGTCTCCGCGCAAGCGTGGGAACGGATTCGGAACTCGAGCCACGTTCTCGCCGTCGGCACGACGACGGTGCGCGTGCTCGAGTCCCTCGCCCGCGGCGCGCCGCTCGCGGGGCGCACCGACCTCTTCGTCACCCCGGGCTTCGAGTTCAGGCGGGTCGACTCGCTGCTGACGAACTTCCACCTGCCGCGCTCGACGCTGCTCGCGCTCGTGATGGCCTTTGCGGGGATCGAGGAGACGCAGCGGCTCTACAGGCTCGCTATCCGGGAGCGATATCGCTTCTATTCCTTCGGCGATGCAATGCTGATCCGATGAGCTTCCGGGTAACCGCAACCGACGGCGCCGCGCGCGCCGGAGTGCTCGAAACCTCCCATGGCGAGGTTCCGACCCCCGCGTTCATGCCGGTGGGGACGAAGGCGACGGTCAAGGCCGTCGACCCGGACGAGCTGAAGCAGCTCGGCGCCACGATCGTGCTCGCCAACACCTACCACCTTCACTTCCGGCCCGGCCCCGACGTGATCGCGGAGCAGGGCGGCCTGCACCGCTTCATGGGCTGGGACGGTCCGCTCCTGACCGACTCCGGTGGCTTTCAGGTCTTCTCGCTCCGCCACACGATCCTGCGGACGGACGACGAGGGCGTCACGTTCCGCTCCGTCTACGACGGCGACGTCGCGCGCCTGACGCCTGAGACAGCGGCCGATGTCCAGGCGCAGCTGGGCTCCGACATCGCCATGTGCCTCGATGTCTGCCCGCCCGCGGAGGCGCCGCGAGCAGGGCTCGAGCAAGCGGTGCGGCTGACGACGCGCTGGGCAGCACGCCAGCGCGAGGCGCGGCGGGCGCCCGGCCAGCTCCTGTTCGGGATCGCCCAGGGCGGCACCGACGAGGAGCTCCGGCGCCGCTCGATCGACGAGATCGTCTCGCTCGGCTTCGACGGCTACGCGCTCGGGGGCCTCAGCGTCGGCGAGGACCGGGATGCGATGCTGGAGGCGGTCGGCTGGACAGCGCCCCTCTTGCCGGAAGCGCGGCCACGATACTTCATGGGCATCGGCGACCCGGAGGGGATTCTCGAAGTGATCGAGCGCGGGATCGACATGTTCGACTGCGTCTGGCCGACACGGCTCGGCCGGACCGGCTCCGCGCTGACCTGGGAGGGGC
>JBARRS010000143.1:0-1727 GCA_049644345.1 Gaiellaceae bacterium | reverse complement strand
ACGTAGACCCGGTGCGGGGCCAGGAGGAGGTCCGCATCGAAGCCCTCGACGCCGATCAGCGAGCGGACGAGCGAGAAGCCGTTCGTGTGCAGGCCGCTCGAGGGAAGGCCGAGAACGACGTCCCCGGGGGCGCAGCGCGAGCCGTCGATCAGGTCGGAGCGGGCCACGATCCCGACGCATGTGGCGGCAAAATCGAGCTCTTCGGCCTTGTAGACGCCCGGCAGCTCGGCGGTCTCCCCGCCGATGAGGGCACAACCCGCCTCCCGGCAGACGTCGGCGGCGCCCTCGACAAGCTCGGTCACCTGCTCGAGGTCGAGCGTGTTCGCAGCCACGTAGTCGAGCAGGAAGAGCGGCTCCGCGCCTGTCGTGATCACATCGTCGACGCAGTGCGCGGCGAGGTCCGCGCCGGCGGAACGGAGCCGGCCGGCGCGCCGGGCGAGCATCAGTTTGGAGCCGACGCTGTCCATCGAGGCGGCGAGGAGCCTCCGCTCGTCCAGCGGGTAGATCCCCGCGAACGCGCCGAATCCCTCTGCGCCGGTCGACTCGACCGCTGCGCGCAGTCGCTCGACGACTGCCTCTGCCGCGTCGAGCGAGACGCCTGCTGCCGCGTACGTCCTCTCGCTCAAGGCCCCGAGTCTAGAAGCCCTGTCAGCCGAAGAGCTCGGCGTAGAGCTCGGGCCTTCCCGTAGGCCCGCCGGGGAGGAAGCGGACGACCGCGTCGCCGACGTGCACCTCGGAGCCGTCGGCGATCAGATCGAGCACCTCGGCGAAAGCGGCAGCCTGCGCCTCGGGTACCTCCGAGCGCAGCTGAAGCTCGGTCAGTCGCAGCTCGTCGTCGTGGGCGAGCACCTCCTCGACCCACTCTCGCGGCGGATGCACCTCGATCCGGTAGCCCGAGCCGGTGGCGATGAACGTGCGGCGGCCGGGGTACTCCTGCACCCGCAGCCGGAGCGTCTCCGCGCGCGCGAGCGTGCTGTCGAACTCGTCCTCGTCGAGCGCCAGACCGAAGTGGTCCAGCCGAGGCAGCGCCCACTGCCCCGGTTGGACGACGACGTTGACGGCGCCGCGCTCGAGCTCGGAGAGGCGCAGCTTGAAGCCCATCCGGTCCAGCTCTTCCCATGGCACGCCTGCCTCGAATTGGGACGGCTCGTCGCCGAGCCGCCCGTAGCGCGCGACCAGGCGAAAGCCGAGCTTGGCGAGATAACGCGCCTCGATCTCGCGCACCTTGCTCGTGACGAGGTGGTAGTGGAACAACCTCATGCTGTTCGCGCTAGGAAACCCATGCTAATCGGCGGTTTCGTTTGCTTGACGCCAACGCGGTCTCAGCAATGTCGCCGTCAGTGCCTTTTAGGGCCGTCGCGGGTATCTGGGAGTCGAACTTCATCACGCCGACGCAGGCGATGAGGCTCGTCGCCTACGCCCGCCAGTAGCGAGGTACACGCTCTGTGAGCGTCGCCCTTACGGCAGGGCTTCGCATCGCGTCATCTCGACGCGGAAGCCCGGCTACGCGCGAGTAGGTACGGCAGCAGGTCGTGAACTCTGCCGAGGCGAGAGAGGTCGGGCATCCTGTCGGAGAAGCCACTGTCCGTCTCCCGGTGGGTGCGGGCGTCGGCGATTATCGAGAGGACGCGGGGGTGGATCAGCTTCGTCTGGGTCGGCCCGGAGACGTAGGCGCTGAAGCTGCCCTTCATCACGACGACGTAGACCGGCTCGTTGCCCCGAACAAC
>JBARRS010000142.1:0-28366 GCA_049644345.1 Gaiellaceae bacterium | reverse complement strand
CGTGTCGTGAACAGGCTTCGCGTGCTGACCCACCCGCTGATCGCCTTCCCGCTGTGGGCGATCGATCTCGTCGTCTGGCACCTGCCCTTTGCCTACCAGGCGGCGCTGCACCACTCCGGGGTGCATGGGATCGAGCACCTCTGCTTCTTCACCTTCGCGGGACTGATGTGGGCGCCGGTTGTGGAGACGCTGCCCGGCCCGGAGTGGTTCGGCACCGGCCTCAAGCTCGGCTACATCGCGCTCGTGCGCGTGTTCGAAACCGTCTTCGGGAACGTGTTCATCTGGTCCGGGACGCTCTTCTACCCCTTCTACGTCCACGCGCATCCGCGCTGGGGTGTTTCCGCGCTCCACGATCAGCAGCTGGCGGGAGTCGTGATGATGGTCGAAGGGTCGCTCGTCACACTGGGCGCGCTCGTCTGGCTCTTCCTGAAGCTTGCATCGGAAGGCGAGCTACGCCAGCAGCTGCTCGAGCAGGGGCTCGATCCGCGCGCTGTCCGGCGTGCGGTCAGATACGGACGCGCAGAGGAGCTTTACCCTCCACGCTGAACTTCGTTCGCGCAGGCACATGCGTTCGACCGGCGTTCATCACGTCGACCTCGTCGTCTCCTCGATTGAGCGCAGCCTGCCCTTCTACCGGGAACTGCTCGCCCCGCTCGGCTGGCATCACCTCGGCGAGGTCGAGGGGGAGCGCGGCGAGACGATCTACTACCTTTCCGGCCCCGGCACCTCGATCGGCCTGCGCGAGGCGCAGTCCGAGCCGGCGCTGCCGGTCGACCGTTACCGGGTCGGCCTCCACCACGTCGGGTTCGAGGCGGGCTCGCGCGCAATAGTGAGCGAGCGGGCCGATTGGCTGCGCGAGCAGGGTGTGCAGGTCGAGAGCGGCCCCGAGGAGTATGCCTACAGCCCCGGCTATTACGCGTTGTTCTTCTACGACCCCGACGGCATCAAGCTGGAAATCATGCACGTCCCCGGCCACGCGGCCTGACCGAAAGGAGAAGGCATGACCACCCCTCCCGAGCAGCCACCGCGCAACCCGAGCACCTTCACGATCAACATGCCGCAGGCGCGGCTGCCGATCCCCGGCAACGCCGAGTTCTTCTACGTCGTCCTCTCGCTGATCCTCGTCGCGCTCCTTGCCTGGGTCGCGGCCGGAATCCGGGACACGGACTGGCTCGAGTACTTCCGCTGGATCTCGGTCGCCTACATCCTCAGCCGCGGCATCGCCAAGGCGAGCCGCGTGCTCGAGCAGTAGCTACGCCCGAGCGACCTTTTCGAACCTCAGCTTCGCGCCCTCACGCGGGACCGCCGTCGGGTAGTCCCGCGTGAGGCAGGCGCGGCAGAACGAAGACTCGGGTCGCCGCGTCGCCGCCTGGAGCCCCTCGAGCGAGAGGTAGGCAAGCGAAGTCGCACCGATGTGCTTCCGTACCTCCTCGACAGATCGCCGCGCCGCGATCAGCTCGTCTTCCTCTGCGAAATCGATCCCGTAGTAGCACTGCGAGACGATCGGAGGGGACGAGACGCGCACGTGCACCTCCGCGGCGCCGGCCTCGAACAGCATGGCGACGATCTGCTTCGTCGTGTTCCCGCGGACGATCGAGTCGTCGACGACGACGACCCGCTTCCCGCTCACCTCCGCGAGCGGATTGAACTTCAGCTTCACGCCCTGCTCTCGCAGGCCCTGGTCGGGCTGGATGAACGTGCGCGCGACGTAGCGGTTCTTGATCAGGCCCTCGCTGAACGGGATCCCGGTCGCGCGCGAGAACCCGATCGCGGCGGGTGTGCCCGAGTCGGGGATCGGCAGCACGAGCTCGGCGTCGACCGGTGCCTCCTCGGCCAGCCGCTCGCCCATCCGCACGCGAGCGCCGTGCACCTCCACGGACAGGAGCCGCGAGTCGGGTCGTGCCAGGTAGAAGAGCTCGAAGATGCAGAGTGCGCCGCCGTCCTGCTGGGGAACAGCCTGGCGCGCGTGCATTCCTTCGTCGTCGATGACGATTAGCTCGCCGAGGCCCACCTCGCGCTCGTGCTCGGCGCCGACGAGGTCGAGCGCACACGTCTCGGAGGCCACGACCCAGTCGCCGTCGAGGCGGCCGAGGCAGAGTGGCCGGAACCCGTGCGGATCGCGGAAGGCGACGAGCTTTCCCTCAGCCAGGGCGACGACCGAGAACGCGCCCTCGAGCCGCCGCATCGCGTTCTCGATCGCCTCCTCGAGCGGTGCGGGGTCGTTCGCGATCAGCGCGGCGATCACCTCGGTGTCGGACGTCGTGCGGAGGGGGGTGCCGTCGGCGGCGAGCTGCTCGCGCAGCTCAGCGGCGTTGACCAGGTTGCCGTTGTGGCCGACCGCGACCGTGCGCGCCCGGCCGTGGTGGACGAGCGGCTGCGCGTTGGCCCACTGCGTCGAGCCGGTCGTGGAGTAGCGGGTGTGGCCGATCGCGACGTCTCCGCGGAGGCCCCGCAGCTTCTCCTCGGTGAATACCTGTGTCACGAGGCCCATATCGCGGAGGACAGTGAGTCGCCCGCGGTCGGAGACGGCGATCCCCGCCGACTCTTGGCCGCGGTGCTGAAGCGCGAAGAGTCCGAAGTAGGAGACGCGTGCGACGTCGCGGTCGCTCGAGCGGATTCCGAAGACGCCGCACATCAGGCGACAGCTCCGAGGACGCGCAAACTCGGCCAGGCGAGCCGTTCGGCGAGGTGCGGCGGGCAGGCCAGCACGACCGAGCCATAGGGCGCCTCGGCCGTCTCGATCCTCGCCTCGCGCTCGCTCCATTCCGTCGCCTCCACGAGCGCCCGTTCGAGGCCGCCGGTCGAGACGTCGTGCGCCAGCGAGAACAGCGGCGCTGCGCGCCAGACGAACTGGATCAGGGCGGCCTGGTCGTCTCCTTCGGCGAGCAGGACGATGTCGCCGGCATGCCAACGGCTCGGTGCCTCCCGAACGTCTTGGACGAGACCGACGCAGCCGACGACCGGCGTCGGTGGGATCGCCCGTCCATCTGTCTCGTTGTAGAGCGAGACATTCCCTGAGACGACGGGGATCCCGAGCGTCTCTGCCGCCTGGGCGATTCCTTCGATCGCCTGCTCGAGCTCCCAGCCGATCTCCGGCTTCTCGGGGTTGCCGAAATTGAGGCAGTCGGTGAGCGCGAGCGGCTCGCCCCCTGCGCAGGCGACGTTCCGGGCCGCCTCGAAGACGGCCTCCGCGCCCGCCGTGTAGGGATCACGCTCGCCAAGGGCCGGCCCGTCGAGCGAGACCGCGAGGCCGCGCCAGGAAGGCCGCAGCCTGAGCACGGCCGCGTCGAGCCCGGGCTTGCGCACGGTCCGAGACTGGACAAGCTGGTCGTACTGCTCGTAGATCCACCGCTTCGACTCGAGGTTGACCGGGTCGACCGAAGCGCCGCGCGCCGGCGGCTGCGGTTCCCGCTCGACCTCATAGCGGGGGCACTCCTCGGTCAGGAAGTCGGCCGGGATCTCGCCCGCGACTTCGCCCTCGAAGAGCGCACGCAGGTCGCCGGTCGCAGTCACCTCGCCGATCGCGGCGTGGTGGAGCTCCCAGCGCTCGAGCACGGCTTCGACGGCCTGGAGCTGTTCGGGACGCACGACCGCGACCATCCGCTCCTGGCTCTCGGAGATCATGATCTCCCACGGCTCCATCTCGGGCTCGCGCAACGGAACCAGGTCGAGGGAGACGTCCACGCCGGCACCGTTGCGGGCCATCTCCGCGAGCGCGGAGGCAAGGCCTGCGGCACCGCAGTCCTGGAGCGACTCGACCAGCCCGCCCTCGACGAGCTCGAGGCTCGCCTCGATCAGCTTCTTGCCCGTGAAGGGGTCGCCGATCTGGACGGAGGGACGCTTCTCGTCGGAGCCCTCGCCTAGCTCCTGGCTCGCGAGCACGCTCGCGCCGCCGATCCCGTCGCGGCCGGTGGTGGCGCCGTAGAGGACCACGAGGTTGCCGGTGCCGCTGGCCTGTGCCCTCGTCAGTCGCTCGACAGGGAGGAGCCCGACGCACATCGCGTTCACGAGACAGTTGCCCTCGTATGCCTCGTCGAAGACGGCTTCGCCGCCGACGGTCGGGACGCCCACACAATTGCCGTAGTGGCTGATCCCGGCGACCGCTCGACGGAACCTCCAGCCTGGATCGCCGAAGCGGAGCCCGTCGAGGAGCGCAATCGGCCGAGCGCCCATAGCGACCACGTCGCGGAGGATCCCGCCGACGCCGGTGGCGGCGCCCTGGAAGGGCTCGACCGCGCTCGGGTGGTTGTGGGACTCGACCTTGAACGCCGCGGCCAGTCCCTCGCCGAGGTCGATCACGCCTGCGTTCTCGCCCGGCCCCTGGAGCACGCGCTCGCCTGCCGACGGGAGCCGCTTCAAGAGCAGCGCTGAGTGCTTGTAGCCGCAGTGCTCCGACCAGAGCAACGAGAAGACCGCGAGCTCGAAGTCGTTCGGGTCGCGGCCGAGCAGCTCCTGGATACGGTCGAGCTCCCCGTCGGTCAGCCCGAGGGCCCGGTGGAGCGGCTGTTCCGCGACCGGCGTCAGATACCCGAGTCTAGCCGCCTCACAGGACAAGGCCACCGGTACGTTTAGTCAGTATGAGCCGGCGCCAGCTCGGCATGCTCCTCGCCCTCGCGAGCCTCTGGGGAGCGTCGTTCATGTTCATCAAGGTCGGGGACCGCGAGCTCCGGCCGATCACGCTCGTCGGCTTCCGCATGACCCTGGGCGCGCTGACGCTCGCGCCGATCGTTGCGTGGCACATCGGCGTGCGCGAGACGCTGCGGTGGCTTCGCCTCGCCGCCGGCCCGCTCGTCCTGACGGGGCTCGTCAACTCGGCGATCCCGATCTTCGCCATCTCGTGGGCGGAGACGCGCATCGACTCGGGGCTGACCGCGATCCTCCAGGCGTCCGCGCCGCTCTTCACAGCGCTGCTCGCACTGCGGTTCAGCCACTCCGAGCGGGTCGGCGGCTTGCGTCTCGTCGGGCTCCTGGTCGGGTTCGGCGGCGTCGCGCTCCTCGTCGGCGCCCAGCCGGGCGGGAATCTGCTCGCAACGCTCGCGGTCGTGTTCTCCGCCGTCTGCTACGCGGTCGCGGCCCTCTACATCGCGCGGCGCCTGCGCGACGTACCGCCGCTCGTCACCTCGCTCGGGGCGCTCACCGCAGCGTCGCTCGCAACTCTTCCCCCGTCACTCGTGAACCTGCCCGGTCACGTCCCCGGCTGGAAGGTGACGGCGTCCGTGGTCACGCTCGGGATTGCGGGCACTGGGATCGCCTACATCCTCTACTACGCGCTGCTCGCCGACGCCGGGGCGTCGCGCTCGATTCTGATCACGTATCTCGTGCCTGCGTTCGCGCTCGTCTACGGCGTGCTGCTGCTGGGCGAATCGCTCACGGCTACTGCGGTCGGCGGGCTCGCTCTCGTGCTTGCCGGCGTCGCGCTCGGGAGCGGCGCCGTTAGCCTGCGGCTGGGTTGGCCGAGACGAACGAAATCCGCATCCGACGCGCCGAGCCCAGCGACGTCGAGTTCGTCCTCGAGCTTGTCGGCCACGAGGACGTCGAGCCGTTCCTAGCGGTGATCAGGCCGCGCGACCGTGAGGGATTGCGCGCGGAGATCGAGCGCTCCCGGTCGGAGCCCCAAGAGTTCGGACGCTTCGTGATCGAGGTCGAGGACGGCGGCGGGTGGCGGCGGGCCGGCGTGATGGGCTTCGACGTCGCGAACCGCCGGAGCCGAATCGCGAACCTCGAGGGTCTCGCGATCCATCCCGACTACCGGGGGCGCCACCTCTCGGACGAGGCAGCTCGCCTGCTCCAGCGGCACCTGATCTTCGACCTCGGCTACCACCGTCTCCAGCTCGAGATCTACGGCTTCAACGAGCGGGCGCAGCGGCACGCCGAGCGGTCGGGGTTCGTGCAAGAGGGTGTCCGGCGGAAAGCCTACTGGCGCAATGACGAGTGGGTAGATGGAGTGATCTACGGGCTGATCCGGGAAGATCTCGAGTGATGGAGCTCATTCACACCTGCTACCGGATCACGGACATCGACCGCTCGGTCCCGTTCTACGAAGCGCTGGGCTTCGAGGAGCGAGGGAGGCTGCCCATCCGCGACGAGGCGATCAACGTCTTCATGGGCCTGCCCGGCGACGGCGACCGGCTGGAGTTGACGTACAACTTCGGGGTCGACCACTACGAGCTCGGGACGGGCTACGGGCACGTCGCTGTCACCGTCGACGACCTCGACGCGACGCTCGAACGCCTCGCCGAGCGGGGAATCGAGCCGGAGCGCCCGCCGTACACCGTGCGCGAGGGCGGCTCACGACTGTGCTTCGTTCGCGATCCGGACGGCTATCGCATCGAGGTGATCGAGCGGTCCGGTTCCCGCCTCTAGCGACCGGAGCCGATCGAGTAGCCGCGGTGCTCCCTCGGTAGCTCGACCACGTCCCCACCGGTCAGTCGGCTGCGGATCAGCTTCCGCGCGAAGAGGCGCTCGTCGGCGGCGCGGAAGAGGGTTACAGGATCGCCGCCGTCGCGGGGGTGGACGGCCCAGCCGAAGCTCATCGCGATCCCTTCGTCCGCGAGCGCGTTCGTCAGCCGGCCGCAGAGCGCGCGCACGGCATCCGTGCCCGGAAGCGACGTCAGGACGGCGAACTCGTCGCCGCCGACGCGCCCGAGCGCGTCCTCCGCCCGAAGGACGCTCTGGAGGATCTGTGCTGCACGGCGGAGCAGCTCGTTGCCGACCGCGTGGCCTTCCTCGTCGTTGATCTCCTTCAGCCGGTCCATGTCGCCGAGGATCAGGCCGAAGGGCCGTCGGCTCTCGAGCCGCTTCACGAGCGTCTCGTCGAACGCATGGCTGTTCAGGAGATCCGTGAGAAAGTCGCGGCTCGCCGTCGTTTGTAGGTGCTCGACGAGGCGACGGTTGTCCTTCGCGAACCAACCTACGAGTCCGCCGACGGCCGTGAACGTGACGAACCGAATGCCGGTGCTGGTCGTGTAGATGTCCGCTGTGGGGATGTTCGCGTTCAGGTAGATCCCGAGCGCCCACAGGCCGTCGGCGAGGACTCCGGCCCACACGCCGCAGCCGGGACCGGTGACCACGGCCACGAGCGCGACCGAGAGGTAGAAGAAGTGGGCGATCCCGAGCCCCGGGATCTCGAAGAGGACGAAGGCGGTGAAGACGAGCGCGTACGAGGCGAGTCCGGCCGCCAAGACCAGCCGTCGATGTGCCATCCCCGCAGGCATGCGACTCAGGATCGCGTCGCGGCCCGTCCATCGCGTCCCTCGAACGTGTGATTCGGTCGTCGGCACAGGTTTGGCTGAAATCGGTTACCCATGCGTCACATCTCACTCGTTACGTTGCCTTCCATGGCGACGGCGAACGGAGCGAAGAGCGCGACGCCTTGGGGGCCGGCTGCGGTTCTCGACGAGGTCAGGCTGGAGCAGAGGGCGGGACAGAAGCGATTCGCCTCGGTCGTGCAGCTGCTCGAGGCCGGGGGCGGCGAGCGGTTGGTGCGATTTTCGTACTCCACCGGAGGCGCGGGTCGCCGTGGGCCGGTGACGCTGCGGGCGCGCGACCTCGAGCGGCTCCGCGTGGCGCTCGTCGAGCACGAGGAGCTGGCGGCGGCGCTGCGGCTGCCGTGACGCTAGGCGACCGCGGGGACGGTAGCCGCTGTGCGGGCCGAGTCGACGAGCGAGCCGAGCACGAAGACGCCGTCGGTCGAGCCGCGCAGCTCGTCGATCGCATGCTCGGGGTGCGGCATCAGGCCCATCACGTTGCCCGTCTCGTTCAGCACTCCCGCGATCTCTTGAACAGAGCCGTTCGGGTTGTCGCCGTCATAGCGCAGCGCCACCTGCTCGGGTGGAAGCCCGGGCGGCGGGATGTAGCAGCCCTCGCCGTGCTTGACCGGGATCGTCAGCCGTTGCCCCGGCCGGCAGCGGGAGGTGAAGGGCGTGTCCGGCTGCTCCACCCTGAGCGGGACGTCGCGGCAGACGAACGACAGGGACGAGTTCGGCCGCAGCGCGCCCGGCAGCAGGCCGGCCTCGCAGAGCACCTGGAAGCCGTTGCAGATCCCCAACACGAGCCCGCCGTCGGCGGCGAACCGCCGCACGGCTTCGAGCACCGGCGAAAACCGGGCGATCGCGCCGCAACGAAGGTAGTCGCCGTACGAGAAGCCGCCCGGCAGGACGACGCCCGCGACGTCCGGGAGGCCGCGCTCCCCGTGCCACACGAGCACCGGCTCGGCTCCGAGCTCCTGGAGCGCGAGCGCCGCGTCGCCGTCGTCGTTCGAGCCTGGGAAGACGACGACCGCGATCCGCGGCTTCACTCGCCCTCCAGCACGATCTCGTACGACTCGATCAGCGGGTTCGCAAGCAGCTGCTCGCACATCCGCTCGAGCTGCACGCGCGCCGCGGCGGCGTCGCCGTTCTCGACCTCGAGATCGACGAGTCGGCCCACCCGCGTCTCGCCGACCGCGAAGCCCAGGTGGCGGAGCGCTGTCTCGACGGCTTCGCCCTGCGGGTCGAGGATCCCCGGCTTTGGCCGTACGAGCACCATCGCCCTCATCGGAGCACCACCTCCGGATGTGCCAGGTAGTCCTCGAACGCGATCTCCGTCAGCCGCTCGAAGGCCTCGACGTAGCGCGCGCGCGTTTCCTCGACCACCGCCTGCGGAAGTTCCGGGCCCGGGTACGTCTTGTCCCAGCCGAGCGTCGCGCAGTAGTCACGGACGAACTGCTTGTCGAATGACGGCTGCGCTTGCCCGGCGTCGTACTCGTCGGCCGGCCAAAACCGAGAGGAATCGGGCGTGAACGCTTCGTCGGCGAGCACGAGTCGCCCCTCATCGTCGACGCCGAACTCGAATTTCGTGTCGGCGATGACGATGCCTCGGGACGCCGCGTAGTCGGACGCGAAGGAATAGAGCTCGGTCGAGAGGCGCTCGATCTCCGCCAGTCGCCCGTCGCCGACGAGCTCGGCCGCCTGCGCCGACGTCAGAGGCTCGTCGTGGCCTGTCGTCGCCTTCGTCGTCGGCGTGAAGATCGGCGCGTCGAGGCGCTGTGACTCGACGAGGCCCGGCGGCAGCTCGATCCCGCAGACGGCGCCGCTCTCGGAGTACGCCGCCCAGCCGGACCCGGAGAGGTAGCCGCGTACGACGCACTCGAGCGAAACCATCTCGAGCCGCCTGCATTCGGTCGAGCGGCCGTCCTCGCGGACGCCGAGCATGTGGTTCGGGCAGAGCTCACGCGTGCGCGTGAACCAGAAGGCCGAGAGGCCCGTGAGCAAGCGACCCTTGTCGGGAATCTCCGTCGGAAGCACGACGTCGAAGACCGAGATGCGGTCGCTGGCGACGAGCAGGAGCCGCTCGTCGTCGAGGGCGAAGAGCTCGCGGACCTTCCCGGTGCCAACGTGGACTGCTTCAGGCATGAACGGGTTCCTCCCTTCGGGTGAGCGCTCGGAGCCGCTCGACGATCGTGTCGACGTGCCGGGTGTAAGCCGAGAGGTCGAAGACCGCGCCAAGGTCGACGCGCTGCGCGATCTCGCCGTCGGCGCGGACGAGCTCGGGGAAGTCCTGCTCCTCGTCCCAGGCCTGCATCGCGTGGCGCTGGACGAGCCTGTAGGCCTGGTCGCGCTCCAGGCCCGACTCGACGAGTGCGAGTAGCAGCCGCTGGCTGAAGAAGAGACCGTGCCCAGCCTCGAGGTTTCGGCGCATCCGCTCGGGCCGGACCACCAGCCCGTCCATGAGCCAGGCGAACCGGTCGAGCATGTAGTCGAGGGCGAGGAAGGCGTCAGGGATGACGACGCGCTCGGCCGAGGAGTGGGAGATGTCGCGCTCGTGCCAGAGGGCCACGTTCTCGAAACCGACGACCGCGGCCGCGCGCACGACCCGTGCCAGGCCACAGATCCGCTCGGCGACAACCGGGTTGCGCTTGTGCGGCATCGCCGAGGAGCCCTTCTGGCTCTTGCCGAACGGTTCCGCGACCTCCCCCACCTCGGTCCTCGCGAGGTGGCGAATCTCGAGTGCGAACTTGTCGAGTGAAGAGGCGACCACGGCGAGCGTCGCGAGCAGCTCGGCATGCCGGTCGCGCTGAAGGATCTGCGTGGAGACCGGCGCCGGCTCGAGCCCGAGCCGCTCACAGGCGATTCGCTCCAGCTCGGGATCGGTCGCGGAGTACGTGCCGACCGCGCCGGAAAGCTTGCCGACGCGCATCCCTTCGAGCGCGTGCCGCAGCCGATCGCGGCCGCGGTCGAGCTCGAACGCCCAGCCGGCGAGCTTGAGGCCGAAAGTGGTCGGTTCTGCGTGCACGCCGTGCGTGCGACCGATGCAGACGTCGTCCTTGTGCTGCGCGGCGCGGGCGGCAACGGTCTCGAAGGCGCGGCCGATCCCGGAGAGCAGAAGCTCCCCCGCGTCGCGAACTTGGAGCGCGAGCGCCGTGTCGACGACATCCGAGGAAGTGAGGCCGTAGTGGAACCAGCGTCCCGTCGATCCGAGCTGCTGGGCGACCGCGTCGACGAACGCCGCCGTGTCGTGCTGCGTGCGCTCTTCGAGCTCGGCGACCTGCTCCGGGGACGGCGGTCGCGCCCCCGCGCGAATCTCGGCGACCGCGTCGGCGGGGACCGTACCGAGCTCGGCCCATGCATCGAGGGCGGCGAGCTCGACCTCGAGCCAGCGCGCGAGCTTGCCATCCTCCGACCAGACGGCTGCCATCTCCGGCCGGGAGTAACGGGCGATCACGGACCGATCGTACCGCTCCGAGTGGTCGCCCCTGGCACCACGACCGTCGATGCGATAGGACCTGCTCGTGCGCCTGCTTCGCTGGCTCTTTCGCCGCCGGCGCGCGGAGCCTTCCTTGCTCGACGAGAGCGAGTGCTACAGCCGCTGCCACGGTGCGCGGAGCGGCGAGGTGCACATCGTGCCGGTCGAGAACCGTCCTCGGCTACTACCCCAGCTCTCCGGTGACTACCTGCGGCGGTGCTTCGAAGAGCGGCTCGACTCCCGCCGGGCGGCGATCCATTTAACCCTCCCTAGGCGCTGAGAATCCGCGCGGCGAGCGCGGCCGCATTGCGCGCGCCGTCGACCGACACGCACGCGACCGGGACGCCCGGCGGCATCTGCACGATCGAGAGCAGCGCGTCGAGGCCGTCGAGCACGCTCTTCGACGAGCGGAGCGGAACGCCGATCACGGGTAGATCGGTGTAAGCGGCGACGACACCGGGGAGCGCCGCCGCCATCCCTGCGCCGCAAATCAGCACCCGCAGGCCGCGCTCGCGTGCGCCCCTTGCATACTCCGCGACCTCGTGCGGGTTCCTGTGGGCGGAGCGGATCTCGAACTCGTAGGCGACGCCGCTGCGCTCGAGCTCGTCCATCGCTTCCTGCATCCGCTCCCTGTCGGATTCCGAGCCGACGACGATGCCGACGAGCGGCCCCTCAGGCCCGGACATGCTCCGCCTTCGCTGCGATGTCTCTCCGGTGACGCATACCGTCGAACGAGATCCGCCCGACCGCCTCGTACGCCCGGGTCCGCGCGTCCGGAACGCTCTCGCCGACGGCGGTCACGTTCAGGATCCGTCCGCCGCTGGTCACGAGCCGATCGCCCTGAACCGCCGTGCCCGCATGGAAGACGAGCGCTCCGAGGGCCTCCGCCTCGGCGACCCCTTCGATCGGCGTCCCCGTGTCCGGGCGATCCGGGTAGTCCCGCCCGGCGAGAACGACCGTGACGGCGCCCCGGTCGCCGATCGAGAGCGAGGCGCTGCCGACGTGGCCGGCCGCGGCCGCCGCGAACGCTTCCAGCACGTCGCCCTCGAGCAGCGGCAAGATCGCCTGGGCCTCCGGGTCGCCGAGACGGCAGTTGAACTCGAGTACACGCGGCCCGTCCTGCGTCAGCATCAACCCCGCGAAGAGCACGCCGACGAAGGGCGTGCCGCGCTGGGCGAGCTCGGCGAGCACCGGGCGGTGCACGCGCTCGACCAACTCCTCGAGGTCGACCTCGGACACGGGCGCAAATGAGCCCATGCCACCGGTGTTCGGCCCTCTGTCACCGTCGTCGATCTGCTTGTAGTCGCGCGCCGCGGCAAGGGGTACGGCCGTGCGCCCGTCCGAGAGCGCGAAGACGGACACCTCCTCGCCCTGGAGCAGCTCCTCGATCACGATCGGGCCCCCGTACGCCGAGGCGGAGACGAGCCCCGCCTCGAGCTCCTGCTCGGTGCGGCAGACGAAGACCCCCTTTCCGGCGGCGAGGCCGTCGACCTTGACGACGCAAGGCGGTCGGGCGATCGCGAGCGGCTTCGCTGCGGGCACCTCCGCGCTCGCCATCACGTCCTTGGCGAAGCTCTTCGAGCCTTCGATCCGCGCTGCAGCGGCGCTCGGCCCGAAGACGGAGCAGCCGGCATGACGGAGATGATCGGCCACGCCGACGACGAGCGGGACCTCGGGGCCGACGACGACAAGGTCGAACGAGTGCTCGCGACAGAGGCCGAGCAGGCTGTCGGCGTCCTCGGGCCGAACCGGATGGCACGTTCCCAGCTGCGCGATCCCGGGATTGCCGGGCGCTGCGTGCAGCTCGGTCAGCTCCGGGCTCTGACTCAGCTTCCACGCGAGCGCGTGCTCGCGGCCGCCCGACCCCACCACCAGAACCTTCACGCGCGCGAGTCTATTAGCCCGCTGCGTGAGACCTAAGCAGCCACGAGCACGCGCTCGCGCTCCGCGCCTGTGCCGATGATGCCGACCCCGAGGCCGAGCGCACGCTCGACGAACTCGACGTAGCGGCGTGCGTTCTCGGGCAACCGGGCGCGGTCTAGGACGTCGTCGAGCGGCTCCTGCCAGCCGGGCAACGTTTCGTAGATCGGACGCGCGTGGTGGAAGTCGCTCTGGTGCGCAGGAAACTCCTCGCTCTCGGTCTCGTCCGGCAGCCGGTAGCGGACGCAGACGGGAAGCTCGGCGAGAGCCGAGAGGACGTCCAGCTTTGTCAGCGCGAGCGAGGTGATGCCGTTCAGGCGGACGGCGTAGCGGAGCGCGACGAGGTCGAGCCAGCCGCAGCGGCGGTTGCGGCCGGTGACGGTGCCGAACTCGCCTCCGAGCTCGCGCACGCGCTCCTGCTCGGGCCCCTCGATCTCGGTCGGGAACGGCCCTTCGCCGACACGCGTCACGTACGCCTTCGCGACCCCGATCACGTCGTCGATCTTCGTCGGGCCGATGCCAATCCCCGCCGCGGCACCCCCGGCGAGCGTGCTCGAGGACGTGACGAACGGATACGTCCCGTGGTCGAGGTCGAGCAGCGTGCCGTGGGCTCCCTCGAGGAGAACCGATTTCGCCTCGCCCAGCGCGCGGTCGACAAGCAGCGACGTGTCCGCGATGTAGGGGCGCAGCCGCCGGGCGTAGCCCTCGTGGCTCGCAGCGAGCTCTTCGAGCTCGAGCGGCGCGGCGCCGTAGACGCGCTCGAGCCAGACGTTCTTCTCGGCGAGCGCGACCTCGAGCTTCTGCCGAAGGATCTTCGGGTCGAGCAGGTCCTGGACACGGATCCCGAGCCGGAAGGCCTTGTCCGCGTACGTGGGCCCGATCCCGCGGCGGGTCGTCCCGATCTTCAGCCGGCCGAGCTGCCGCTCGCTGCCCCGGTCGATCACGATGTGCCACGGCATGATCACGTGCGCGTTGCCCGAGAGGTGTATCCGCTCGGTCGAGACGCCGCGTGCCTCGAGGTCGTCGAGCTCCTCGACGAAGACGCCGGGATCGACCACGCAGCCTGCGCCGATCACGCACTCCTTGCCCCACAGGATCCCCGAGGGCATGTGCCGGAGCTTGTAGGTCTCGCCGTCCGCCACGATCGTGTGGCCGGCGTTCGGGCCGCCGTTGTAGCGGCAGACGAGGTCGGCGCGCCGCGCCAGCAGGTCGACGATCTTTCCCTTTCCCTCGTCTCCCCACTGCGCGCCGACGATCACGGTCGCGGGCACGAACGTGAAGTGTGCCCTACCTGACGGCTACCAGAGCGGCGAGGTCGCCTCCTCGAAGACGACCCGGCCGGCGCGGATCAAGCGGATCGGGTGCCCTTTCGGGCAGCTCGCCCAGCCGAGGTCGTCTTCGAGGCGTAGGGACGCGGGCACCGGCTCGTTACCGAGCTCCGGCTCGCGTTCCGCGCAGACCTGGCAAACGACGCTGACGCCGCTGATCGTGGGGAGGAGGACGACCGTCTGCTCGTACGGCATCGTTTACGCCGCCGCCAGGTCTGCGAACTTGGCATATCGCTTGAGGAAGGAAAGCTTGATCGTGTCGGTGGGGCCGTTCCGGTGCTTGGCCAGATGCACCTCGGCGAGGCCCTGTTGGTCGGATTCGTCGTTGTAGTACTCGTCTCGGTAGATGAAGAAGACGAGGTCGGCGTCCTGCTCGAGCGACCCGGACTCGCGCAGGTCGGAGAGCACGGGCCGCTTGTCGTGCCGCTGCTCGACCGCACGTGAGAGCTGTGAGAGCGCGAGCACGGGAACGTCGAGGTCGCGCGCGAGCACCTTGAGCTGGCGCGAGATCTGCGACACCTCCTGGACGCGGTTCTCGACCGAGGCTCCTGAGGTCATCAGCTGGAGGTAATCGACGACGATCAGGCCGAGGTCAGGGTGTTGCGACTTCAGCCGGCGCGCCTTCGACCGGATCTCCATCATCGTGATCGAGCCCGTGTCGTCGACGTAGACCGGCGCCTTAGAGAGCTTGTCGCAGGCGGCGGTCAAGCGCGGCCAGTCGTCGGGGCCGAGCTTGCCCGTTCGGAGGCGGTTCGACTCGACCTTCGCCTCGCTGCACATCAGCCGCTGCGTCACCTCGGATTTCGACATCTCGAGCGTGAACATCGCGACCGTCGTCTCGTAGCGCACGCCGAGGTTGGCGGCGAAGCAGAGCGCGAGCGCCGACTTCCCCATGCTCGGCCGTGCGGCGACGATGATCAGGTTCCCGGGCTGAAAGCCGGAGGTGAGGCGGTCGAGGTCGCGGAAGCCAGACGGGACTCCCGTTACGTCCGCACCGGCTTCGTACAGCGCGGTGATCCGCTCGAAGCTCTCCTTCAGCAGCTCCTCTATGTGGCTGAACTCGCTCGAGACGCGTGCCTGCGAGAGCTCGAAGAGCACGTGCTCGGCGCGATCGACGAGCTCCGTCGTCTCCGCCTGGCGCTCCCACCCGAGCCGGGAGATCTCGCCGCCGACGCGGATCAGGCCGCGCAGCGTCGCCATCTCGTGAACGATCCGCCCGTAGTGGCCCGCGTTCGAGCTCGCCGGGACGAGTGCCGCCAGCTCGTGCATGCGGACCTTGCCGCCGACGTCGTCGAGCTCGCCGCGCTCCTCGAGCTCGTCGACGAGCGTGATCGCGTCGACAGGCTCGCCGCGCGCGAACAACGAGAGCGCAGCGCGGTAGATCTTCGCGTGGCTCTCGCGGTAGAAGTCGCCCGCGTCGAGAACTTCGCTGACCGCCCCGATCGCACCGGGGGAGAGCATCATCGCGCCGAGGACTGACTCCTCAGCCTCGAGATTTTGCGGCGGGACCGGGGCGGTCGGCGAAAGCTGGGCGACCTGGGCCACGCCGTAGTCAAGACAGGACCCGTCCCCAGATGCAACGGTGTTGACAGGCCCGTTATGCGCAACCGACTTCCGCTCCTGTGCAGGCACGATGGAACGTATGTTCCCATGTCGGCCGGACGGAGCTGTGGAGAGATTGCCCGCTCGGAGCGACAAGTTCGTGACGAAATCCCCAACCGGTGGATTAGCTGGGGAAAACGCCGCTACTCGGTCGTCTGTTCCGCCACCTCGGCCTCGACCTGCTCCTCCGGCGGCGCCTCTTCGGCTGTGGGCGCCTCCTCCTCCGGCGGTAGCTCCCCGCCTTCAGGCACGACCGCGAGCCGCAGGGTCGCCGTCACGTCCGTGAACAGCTCGACCGGCACCTCGTAGCGGCCGACGCGCTTGATCGGCTCGTGTAGCTCCATCTTCCTGCGGTCGAGCCGGATCCGGAACCGGGCCCACGCCTCGTCCGCGACGTCCGTCGCGGTGACCGAGCCGAAAAGCGTCCCCGTGGGGCCGGCCTGGACGTCGAGGCGCAGCTCCTCCTGCTCCAGCCGCTGCGCGATCTCCTGCGCCTGCTCGAACGTCTTCGCCTCGTTCTTCGCGTGCTGATCCTGGCGCTTCCGGAGCTCGGCGACGAGCGCGGGCGTCGCCCGCTCCGCGAGCCGGCGGGGCAGCAGGTAGTTGCGAGCGAACCCGGGGGCGACGTCGACGACTTCGCCGCGAAGGCCGACCTTGTCGACGTCTTGACGGAGAACGACTTCCATCAACGGCTGTCCGACACGTACGGAAGCAGCGCCATCTCGCGTGCGCGCTTGACCGCGAGCGCGACCTGGCGCTGGTGGCGGCGGCACGCGCCTGTGATCCGCCGCGAGCGGATCTTGCCCTTCTCGGACATGTAGCGCCGGAGCTGGTTGAGGTTCTTGTAGTCGACCTCCACGACGTGCTCGCGGCAGAAGAAGCAGTTCCGCTTCCGGGTCGGGCCGAGCGCGGGGCCGCGCTTCCGCTGTCCTCCCTGTCGATCGCGCTGCGCCATCAGAACGGGATGTCGTCGTCGGCGCCGCCGCCGCTCCCGCCGAAGTCGGCGGTGTCGGACTGCGCTGCGCCGGCGGGGACGAACTGCGGCTGGCCCTCGCCTTCGCCGCGGCCGCCGAGGAACTGGACGCTGTCGGCGACGATCTCGACCGCCTGCCGCTTCGTCCCGTCCTGTGCCTCCCACTCGCGCCACTCGAGGCGTCCGTCGACCGCGACCGGGCGGCCCTTCGCAAGGTACTGCGCGCAGTTCTCGCCCTGGTTGCCCCAAACGGTGATGTCGAAGTAGTTCGGCTTCTCCGTCCACTCGCCGGACTGGTCCTTGCGGCGGGTGTTGACGGCGATGCGCAGGGAGCAGACGGCGGTCCCGCTCGGCGTGTGCCGGAGCTCGGGATCACGCGTCAGGTTTCCCAGCAAAACGACTCTGTTGATGTTGGCGGCCATGGAATCCTCCTCAGGCGACGGGGCTCGCTTGTTCCTCTGCATCCTGCCGTGGCTCGGCCCGCGTTTCTACTGGCCGTGCCGGACCTGCCTTCGGCTGCCGGACCGCCAGGTGGCGCATGACGCCGTCGGTGATCCGCAGCACGCGCGAGACCTCCGCGAGCGCCTCCGGTCCGGCCGCGAACGTGAGCAGGTGATAGCTGCCCTCGTTCTTGTGGTCGATCTCGTAGGCGAGCTTGCGCCGGCCCCAGACGTCGTGGGCCTGCCAGCTGCCGCCGCTTTGCTCGATCTGCTCGCGGACGCGCGAGACGATCTCGTTCTGGCGCTCGTCCGGGAGCTCGGGGTCGAGCATGAGCAGGATCTCGTAGTTGGTCACGCTTCCCGATTCCTCCTTCCCACGGTCTGAAGCGGCCTCGCCTGCGGGCGCCGCTCGGGGCGACGGCGCGACGGCGAGGCAGGAAGTTCGCAACAGAGTAGCATCGCCCTATGCGGAACCGGTTCGGCTGGATTGCGGGCGCGGTCGGGGCAGCGGGCGTGGTGGTCTACCGGTTCGTGCGCCGGCGGCCGGCGGCGGAGGTGCCGGACGCGCGGGCGGAGGAGCTGCGCCGCAAGCTGGACGAGTCACGCACGATCGATGATCGGGAGGAGTTCGAGGCGGCCGAGACCCGCGTGGACGAGGCCGAGCCGGCACCCCCGCTCGACGAGCGGCGGCGCGGCGTGCACGACCGCGCGCGAGCGACCGTCGACGAGATGCGCCGGCCTGAGCGCGGCGGGAAGTAGCTCCCAATTACCCGTTGCCGGAAGAGGCGACGGGGCGTGCCGGCGCTGGGGGAGGGGGCCCGACCTCAGCGCCTTCCCGACGTCATCCACGCCCCGTCAAGTGTTGCTCAGTCAAGGAGTAGGAGCGTGAAGCTGGTGGAGCGCGAACCCGCCCGGCCAGGAAACGACTACTTCTCGCTGTGGCCGAGGCAGCGTAGCGAAAGCCCTGCTGGCCGCCGTGAATTGCCCTTCAGCCGCGGAGAAACGCGACCGCGCCCGCGGCAAGGCCCAGCGCCACGCGCTGCTGGTACGAGCCCGTCTTTAGCCGCGCCCCCTCGGCCGCATTCGAGAGGAAGCCGGTCTCGACGAGGACAACGGGCACGTTCGACCAGTTGAACCCGGTCAGGTCCCCCCGGCGCGAGAGCCCGAGGTCGGCCGCGCCGGTCGAGCGCACGACCGCCCGTTCAACTAGTGCCGCCGCGCGCACGCTCGCCGCGTACACGTCGTCCGTCCAACCGCGGTGCCACGCCGGATAAAGCGTCGAGACGCCGTGCCGCGAGCGGTCGGGCGAGCCGTCAGCATGGATTCGAATCGTCAACGCGGCGTGGCGGCGGTTGCAGAACTGCGCCCTTGCGATGTTGCCGCCGTTGCCGTAGCGAAAGGTCGTGCCCGTCCTCGTCATCGCGACGCGGTAGCCACGGGCGAGCAGCAGCCCGCGCGTGCGCTTCGCGACTGCGAGCGCGACCGCAGCTTCGCCCGGCGCGCCGCCGCCGTCCTTGATCTTCATCGTCTTCGAGCCGGGGCCGATCGGCTCGAGCTGCCTGCCGATCGCGGGCGGCGTCCCATGGCCGGGATCGAGGCAGACGAGCGGCGGGGAGGCGGGGGCGAGGATCAGGACAGCCGCTCCGCGAGGTACTTGAGCGAGAGCGGATACCGCCACTCGATCGCGCCGTGGCCGGCCTCGAAGAGCTCGAAGTAGACGTCGGTGACGCCGATCCCCTCCAGCGCCCTCCGGAACGCCTCGGCGCCTAGGTCGAGATGCGGCTCGTCGCGGTTGCCCGCGTCGATGTAGATCGCGCGCATCGAACGCAGCGCGTCCGCGTACCGCGGGACCATCCGCACCGGATCCCACTCGAGCCAGCGCTCCCAGATCTCTGCGTTCAGCTCTCCGGTCAGCGGCTCGTACGGCAGGTGGACGGTTCCGTCCTCGTCGGTCGAGTAGCAGGCCGCCATGCACCAGTCGTTGAGCAGGCTGTGGTCCGTGTTCTTCGAGAACGCCGGGCGCGAGCGGAAGTTCTCCCAGAAGCGCTCGAACGAGCCGTCGTAGTGGTCGCGGAGCGCTCGCGCGGAAGTACGGAAGTCAGGCAGGTAGCAGGTCTCGAACAACGCGTCGCCCGCGTGCGTGGCGAAGCCGCCGAAGAGGTCGGGCCGCAGCATCCCCGTCACCATCGCCCCGTAGCCGCCGCTCGACTTGCCCTGGATGCCACGGTGGTCGCGCTCGGCGAGCGTGCGGTAGCTCTCGTCCACGAACGAGACGATCTCCTCGCACAGGTACGTGTGGTAGCGGCCGGTCCCGGGCGAGTCGAGGAACTGGCTCCCGCCCAGCGACGTCCAGGCGTCGACCCAGACGACGATGCAGGGAGGCGCTTCGCCGCTCGCGAACAGGTCGTCGGCGAGCTCGGGGTAGTTCTTGCGGAAGGCGGATCGGTTCCGCCACATGTCGAGCTGCCCGGTCAGGCCCTGGATCACGTACAGGGACGGGTAGCGGCGGTCCGGCTCGTCGTCGTAGCCGGGCGGCACGTAGACCCAGAGCGGGCGAACGTGCGGGTCCCCGAGGGCGTTCCCCCTCAGCGCCTCGCTCTCGAGCTCGTGCTCGTCGAAGCGTCCGCGGATCTCGTACGACCAGGGCTCCACGGGCTGGATGCTACGCGTGCGTCGCTTCAGCGCTTCGGCCCTGGTCAGGCGGCGGCGAGTAGTCCCTTGAGCATCAGCGCATTCGTCGGCGCTTGCGCGACCTGCTCCTCCTCGCCCCCGTCGAGCGACGGCATGGTCGAGCGGCCGTTGTTGTTGAACATCGCGTAGACGTTCTTCGCCTGCCCAGCGAGCTCGCGTAGCGGCCCAACCCACTCGCGCAGCTCGCGCTCCGAGTAGAGGTAGTCGAAACGCTCGGCCGCGCTGCCGGTCCGCTTGTTCCAGGTCTCCGCATTGCGACCGTGGAAGCGCACGTAGCCGGTCTCGCCGGTCACCGCGACGACGGTCGGAAGCACGTTTCGGCCTCCGGTGCGCGGAGCGTCGACGATCACGTAGGTCAGCCCGCGCTGCTCGAGGAACGCAAGCGTCTGCGCCCGGTTCTCCTCGTCGAGCCAGCTCGCGTGCCGGAACTCGACCATCATCTCGTCCCCGTTCAGCTTCTCCTGTGCCCACTCGATGTACTCGAGCGAGGCCGGCTTATAGACGATGTAGGGCGGGAACTGCATCAGGATCCCCCCGAGCTTGCCGGCCGAGCGCAGCGGCTCGAGCGCTTCGAGGAAGCGGCGGAAGACCTCGGCGCGGAACTCGCGCGGGGGCCGGTCGACACGCCCGCGATCGTCGGCCGGTACGTCCCGGAGGTCGGTGGGCAGCTGCTGAACCTTGACCGGGTGGCGCGTCATCACGCCGAAGGCCTTCACGTGCATCGTGAAACCCGGAGGCGTCCGCTCGGCCCAGAGCTGGGTCGCGTGCGGGTCGGGGAGCCGGTAGTAGGTCGAGTTCGCCTCGACGGTGTCGAAGTGCTCGGCGTAGTAGCGCAGCCGCTCCTCACCGGACTTGATCCCGCGCGGGTACCAGATCTTGGTGAGCGTCTCGTCGGCCCAGGAGCAGGTGCCGATGCGGATCGGCGCAGCCACGGGCGCATCGTACGGTCGTAATCCCCCGTCTGGAGGAGGCGGGACGGGGTGGGGCACCTACGGTTCGCCTCAGGAAGCGCGGCCTTCCTGTGTTCTATGACTGCGGCGATACATCTGAGCCACGCGTTTGCGCGCTCGCGCTTCGGCGGGCTGTTCATGTCGCTCTCGCCCCGGCTGCGTTCGCGGTGTCAGCGGATCCTCGTCGTCCTCGCCGTAGTGCTGCCGGTGCCGATCTTCGCGGGTCTCGGAATGTCGCTCCCGCTGCCGGCAACGATCGAGCGGATCGCCGCGAAGCTCGTTCCCTTCGGCAACGCGGGCGTACTCGACGCGCAAACCGCGCGCGGCCCTGGGTCGACCGGGTCGATCATCCTGGCTCCCGGGGAGCGGTATGGAACGGTCTCCCTTGGCCGCAGCGGAGGGCACAGCCTGATGCCGATCACGGCGGTGAGCGGGAGGGGACGGGCAAGCGGTCGCGGCGTGCTGGCTCCCGCGCCTAAGGCAAGCGGGCCCGTCCGGACCTCGCTCCCCGAACAGAGCGGAGTCAAGCCGAATCCTGTGCCCTCGAGCGGCGGACCGTCGCCATCGGGGCCGAGCCCCACCCAGTCTGGAGGCACTCCGCCTACCGGAAGCCCTCCGCCTACGGGTGGCACGAACCCCTCGCCTGTAGATACCGCAACCGCCGCCGCAAGCTCGGCCGTCAACACGGTCACCACCGCGGCGGGGTCGGCCGCGGCCGCTGCAACAGGCGCAGTCAACGCGCTACCGCACCCGTGACCCGGCCGCTCAGGGGTTCGACCCCGAACCAGGATGGCCCGCCGCGCCTTGTACTCCGCTTCGCGATCTCGACGTGCATCGCGCTCGCCCTCGCCGCCGCGGCGATCCTGATGGTCGTTCGCCATCTGGTCACGGTGCAGGCGGAGCGTGGGGCGACGTCACACGCTCGGATGATCGCGGGGTCGACCCTCCGCGGCTCCCTGCGCGCCTCTGATTTCGAGCGTGGGGTTCCGGCGTCTCGGAGGGCGACGCTCGACAGGCTGTTCCAGGCGAGCGTCCTCGACGAGGGGGTGCTGCTCGTCGAGCTCTACAGCCAGGATGGACTGGTCACCTACAGCACCGACCACCGGCTCGTCGGGCGCAGATCGATTTCGCAGCGGAAGAATGTCCGCGAGGCTCTCGCCGGAACCGTGCGAGGCGACGTGACCACCATCGCGACCGGCACTGCTGGGCACGAGCGCAAGCGAAGGGTTCTGCGCACATACGCGCCGGTGGCGCTGCCAGGAGGCGTCGGGACCGTTGCCCTCTTCCAGGACTACGGGCCGATCGCACGGGACGCCTCGGCGACGTTCCTGCCCATCGCCGGCGTCTTCGAGGTCGCTCTTCTCATCCTCTTCATCGCGCTCACGCCGATTCTCCGCCGCGTCACGCTTCGCCTTCGCCGGCAGATGGAGGAGATCGAGCGTCGAGCTCTCCATGACGAGCTCACGGGCCTGCCGAACCGGACCCTGTTTCGGGATCGGGTGGAGCAGTCGATCTTGGCGGCACGGCGCGAGGGGAGCTCCGCAGTCGTCATGTTTCTCGACGTCGACCACTTCAAGGGGATCAACGACACGCTGGGACACGAGGCGGGCGACGTCCTCTTGCAGGCGCTGGGCGCTCGGCTTCGCGACGAGATGCGCGCAAGCGAGACGCTCGCGCGTCTCGGCGGTGACGAGTTCGCCATCCTCTGCAGCTCGTCGTCCGAGGAGGCGGTGCTTCTCGCGGAGCGCCTCCATGCCGCGCTCGAAGCGCCGTTCGCGCTGCGCGGCTTCCCGCTCGAGGTGGCCGTCAGCATCGGCATCGCCGCGTATCCGGAGCACGGCGACGATGCCGACGCGCTCCTCCAACATGCCGACGTTGCGATGTACGTCGCGAAGGAAGCCCGCGCAGGGACGGCAGCCTACGACGCTGAGCAAGACACGAACGACACCGCGCGTCTCGCCCTCGCCGGCGAGCTTCGGCGGGCGATCGAGGATGAGCAGCTCGTGCTCCATTTTCAGCCGAAGGCCGAGCTCGAGAGCGGGCGCATCTTGGGCGTCGAGGCGCTCGTGCGTTGGCAGCACCCCGAGCACGGATTCATCCCGCCGAACGAGTTCGTGCCGATTGCAGAGCGAACCGGCCTCATCAAACCCCTCAGCCGTTACGTCGTGGCCGCAGCACTTCGGCAATGCAGCGCCTGGTGCGCCGCCGGCCTCGATCTCCACGTCGCGGTCAACCTCACGATCCCTGACCTGCTCGACCTCGAGCTGCCGGATCTGATCGCCGGCCTGCTCGCGGAGACGGGCGTCCGTCCGGAGCAACTCGAGCTCGAGATCACGGAGAGCACGATCCTCGCCGACCCCTTCCGCGTACGGCAGGTGCTGAGCCGCCTGAACGAGATGGGGCTTCGCCTGGCGATCGACGATTTCGGGACCGGCTATTCCTCGCTTGCTTACCTCAGGCGCCTACCCGTACAAACGATCAAGATCGACCGCTCGTTCGTCATGGACATGTGCGAAAACCCGAACGACGCGACGATCGTCCGCTCGACCATCGAGCTAGGGCGGAACCTGGGCCTGGCCGTGGTGGCCGAGGGAGTGGAGTCGCAGGAGGCCTGGGACATCCTTCGCTCACAGGGCTGCACATTTGCGCAGGGCTACCTCATCGGCCGGCCGATGCCCGCCGAGGACCTCGCGGGGCTGCTCGAGGAGCGGGCAAGGCACGTCGCAACGGCTCGTGCGAGCGCCGGAACTCGCGCGTAGCTCCCCTGAGGGCCCCTCCACGCCGCTCACCCGCTATAACGTCCGCGTGCGCAAATCGCTTCTGATCCTGGTCGCCGTCGTCACGCTCGTGGGCTCGTCAGGCGCGGCGACGAGAGCCTCGCTCCACCTTCTGCGAACGAACCCGTTCACCGTGAAGGGAACCGGGTTCCAGGCGCGCGAGCACGTGGTCGTCACCGCGTTCCTGCACGGCAGGAAAGCCCGGGTGGTCAACGCCGACGGCGACGGCGGCTTCCGCGTCGTCTTCGGTCCGTGGAAGAGCGAGCGCTGCAGCGGCTACTCGGTCACCGCGGTCGGCAGCCGCGGCAGCCACGCTTCGATCCGCTTCCTGCCGCTGTGCCCGGTACCGCCGCGCGGGTCGTCGTTCCGCTAGCGCCTATGCCGTCTGCGCGACGGCGGTGTCTTGCGCGCGTTCTTCGGCGGCGACCGCGGGCAGGTCGACGACGAACGCGGAGCCCGCGCCCTCCTTCGAGCGGACCGCGATCCGACCTCCCATCCGCCGGACGAGCTCGCGGCAGATGTAGAGGCCGAGGCCGGTTCCGCCCACCCCGCGCGTCAGCTGCGGATCCACCCTGTAGAACTTGCCGAAGATGCGGTCCTGCTCGCCGTGCGGGATGCCGAGCCCCTCGTCGCGCACGGTGAGCGTGAGACCGTTCTCGCGGGGGTCGACACGGACTTCGACGTGGCCTCCGTCCGGCGAGTACTTGACGGCGTTGTCGATGAGATTGATCAGAACCTGACGGAGCTTGTCGGCGTCCCCCGCGACCGCGGTCGACGAGCTCCGCGCGACGAGCTCGAATGAGATGTCGTCGCGCTCGACGTAGCAGGCGCGAATCTCCTCGACGACCTCGCGGGCGATCTCGACGACGTCCACCTGCAGCGTCGTCAGGCGGAGACGCCCGGAGTCCAGCTCGTTCGCGAGCAGGATGTCGCCGGCGATCCGCGTGAGCCTGTCGGACTCTTGCGCGATCACCTCGAGCAGGCGCTCCTTCGCCTGCTCGTCGAGCACGAGATCGCGGCGGCGCAGCGTCTGCGCCGAGCCGTAGATGGCGGCGAGCGGGGTGCGCAGCTCGTGCGAGACGGTCGCGACGAACTCGCCCTTCAGCTCGTCGAGCGCCCGCTCGGCCGTCAGGTTGCGGAACGCGTACACGACGCCGTCGTCGAACTTGACGCCGGAGATCGAAAGCCAGAGCTCCTGTCCCTCGATCTCGAGCGGGAGCGTTTTCGCGCTGCGGCTCCCGGGACCCGGGACCGAGGCAATCGGCACGGCCGGCGCTACCGCCTCCCAGCCCGGCAGCGCCTGGTCCGCCGGACGCCCGACGATCACCTCGGGCGGAAGGCCCGTGATCGCGTGGGCGGCGGGGTTCCAATACTGGATGAGCCCCCCTTCGTCCACGAGGAAGACGCCGTCGTCCACGTGCTCGAGCACCCGTGCGTGCCGCTCCAGCGCGATCCGCTGCTCCTCGACTCGACGGTCGAGGCGCCGCATCTTGATCGCGCGCTCCAGCGAGGCGACGAAGTAGTCGCGGTCGATCGGCTTCTGGACGAAGTCGTAGGCGCCGCCGCGCAGCGCCTGGACAGCGAGGTCGTGCTCGCCGTGGCCCGTGATCAGCAAGGTCGGCGTTCCCGGCCGCACCTCCTTTACCGCGTTGAGGAGGGCCAGCCCATCCATTCCGGGCATCTTGATGTCGCTCACGATCGCGTCGTAGTCGGTTGCGAGGATCCGCTCCAGCGCCTCGGCCGCCGTCTCGGCGGTGTCGACAACGACGCTGTCGAGCCGAAGGCGGAGCGCCTGGGGGAGGGCTTCGAGCAGCGCGACGTCGTCGTCGACGATCAGGATCCGACCGCTCGAGTCGAGCGTCATCAGAGCAGCAACTCCTCGGCAGGCGGCTCGCCGGCGACAGGCAGCTCGACCTCGAAGGTCGCACCCTTGCCCCGCCGGCCGGCGACGGAGACCTGGCCGCCGTGCTCCTGGACGATGCTGTACGTGATCGAGAGGCCGAGCCCTGTGCCGGTGCCGACCTCCTTCGTCGTGAAGAACGGGTCGAAAATCCGCTGCTCGAGCCCCGAGGGGATGCCGGGCCCGCTGTCCGAGACTGAGATCTTGATCGTCTCGTCTTTCCGCTCCGAGGCGATCCGGATCGTCCGCCGAGGAGAATCGGCGAGCGCGTCGCGGGCGTTCGCGAGCAGGTTGATGAAGACCTGCTCGAGCTGGATCGGGTTCCCGAGCACCACGAGCTGATCGGGGCAGAGGTCGAGCTCGACGTCGATCGCACGCAGACGCAGCTGCTCCTGCATGAGCGACAGCGAGCGCTCGATCACCTCGTCGACGTCGACCCGCTCGATCGTGACCGGCGCCGCGCGGCCGAACGCGCGCAAGTGCGAGATGATCTCGGTTGCCTTCCGCACCTGTTCCATCGCCCGCTCGAGGTCTCCCACCACATGCTCCTTGTCGAACTCGCCCAGCTCGACGCGGTCGATCACGTTGCCGACGAAAAGGCCGATGTTGTTGAGCGGGTTGTTCAGCTCGTGAGCGACCCCCGTCGTCAGCTCGCCTAGCGTCGCGAGCTTCCCGGCCTGAACCAGCTGCTCCTGCTTGTTTCGCAGCTCCTGCTCGCGCCGCTCCATCTCCTGCGTCGTTTCCCGCAGGTCGCCCATGATGTGGATCATTGCCTTGCGGCTGTCGCCGAGCTTGAGGTTGGACTCGTGCGAATCCTGGAGGATGTGCAGCAGGGCGCGCCGGGAATTGTCGAGCCGCTCGGTCTGTCGAGCGAGGCGGCTTCGATCGTTTTCGTAGTCGGCGAGGATGTGCAGCATCGCCTTGCGCTGATCGCCCAGCTTCCGGTTCGACTCGTTGAGGTCGCCCATGATGTGCAGAAGCGCCCGGCGGCGTTCCTCGCCTCGGTGCACCCGGTCCTGAAGCTGCTCGATCCGTTGCTTGAGCGTCTGCTCGCTGGGCGACGCGCCGTCCTTCACAGTAGCCCGCGCTCGCTCTTCCCGCTCCACGGCCATCAGGCTGGCGCGCGCTCGGCCCTCAGCTTCGCGATGTCTTGCTGAACGCTCTCGAGCTCCTTCTCGAGCGCGATCATCTTCAGCTCGCGCCCGACGACGACTTCCTCGAACTTCTCGAGGTCGAGGATCTTCTCCTGCAGCTCGGTCTTGGACTGCTCGAGATCGCGCACGACCTGCTCGTAGGCGCGCATGTCGCGGAGGATTCCGATCGCGCCGATCACCTTTCCGTCCGAGTCGCGCAGGGCGGAGGCGTTGAGCGTGGTCGGGATTACCTCGCCGGAGGCGCTGCGCGGGTTCAGGACCGCATTCCGGGTGACGCCGCGCTCGACCACCTCGCGGACCGCGGCGGTGAACTCCCGCGTCTCTTCCTGGCTGATGAAGCGTGAGAGCGACTGCTCGACGACCTCGTCCTTGCGGAAGCCGAGCAGCTCGGAAACGGCGTCGTTGGCCTGGAGGATCTTGCCTTCCAGGTCGGAGACGAACACCGGGTCGGGGGCGTTCTCGATCAGGCTCTCCGCGTACGCGCGTGCCTTGTCCAGCTCGCGCATGTCACGGAGCACGCCGATCGCGCCGATGACGTTGCCCTCGGAGTCGCGCAGGGCGGAGGCGTTCAGGCTCGTCGGGATCACCTCGCCGGAGGCGCTGCGCGGGTTCAGCACCGCGTTCCGGGTGACGCCGCGCTCGACCACCTCGCGCAGCGCGGCGGTGAACTCGCGGGTCTCCTCCGGGCTGATGAAGCGCGAGAGCGACTGCTCGACGACCTCGTCCTGGCGGAAGCCGAGCAGCTCGGAAACGGCGTCGTTGGCCTGGAGGATCTTGCCTTCCAGGTCGGAGACGAACACCGGGTCCGGGGCGTTCTTGATCAGGCTCTCCGCGTACGCGCGTGCCTTGTCGAGCTCGCGCATGTCACGCAGGATTCCGATCGCCCCGATCACCTTCCCGTCCGAGTCGCGCAGCGCGGAGGCGTTGAGCGTCGTCGGGATCACCTCGCCGGAGGCGCTGCGCGGGTTCAGGACCGCGTTACGGGTGACGCCGCGCTCGACCACCTCGTCGAGGGCGGCGGTGAACTCGCGGGTCTCCTCCGGGCTGATGAACTGCGAGAGCGACTGCTCGACCACTTCGTCCCGGCGGAAGCCGAGCAGCTGCGAGACCGCGTCGTTGGCCTGGAGGATCTTGCCTTCCAGGTCGGAGACGAACACCGGGTCAGGGGCGTTGGCGATGATGATGTCGGCGGCAAGCGGACCGCCCGCGCGGGTGCCGTCGGCCTGAGCGGCCGCGCGGCTCTTCGCCGGCGAGGCGCCGTCCTTCTTCGCCGTTCTTGCAGGCGGGTTCAGCACCTTCTTGGCCACGATGGGTTTCCTCCACTTCGGTGACTGGGCAACGCGTGGAGCCTATTCATTTTCTACTCCCGCAACCCTTCACGCAACAGTTGGCACGAATCGCAGATCTCCGAACCGCCGCCCCGAGGTCACGCGCTTTCACTGGAATCCGATCGTCGTTGCCGTTCGGGGCGCGAAACGCGCCCACGAGCAAGTTCGAGCCGCGCCCTAGCCCAGCCGCTTCTCGAACTTCTTGAAATCGCCTTGAACCCACTAGACGTGGATCGAGTAGCCATCCAGCAGGCTCGCCCTTCGGGGTAAAGAGATCGGTGTCGAACTGCCCTACCAAACCCCCAGAGCGGATTGATGACGCCGGCCTGGCTGAGGACAGGCGGAGGAGCTAAGCCAACTGTCGCGATTGAGCCCAACGCTGCTTCCAGTTGACGAGCCGAACGCAAGCCGTGACGCAGCCGCGAAAGCGCGCGGCTCGCCCCGTCTCGGCATGGCGCCTACACCAGTTCCTGCCATGAGATCGGTGCCGCCGCGGCTACGGCCATCGCGAGCGCCTGAGCAGCGAACAGCGTTGCCCAGGTGTTGAGGTGGATGGCCCCGGAATCCGGCTGGTACACGAT
>JBARRS010000141.1:0-2207 GCA_049644345.1 Gaiellaceae bacterium | reverse complement strand
CGACCAGCTGCTCGAGACCGCGCGCCTCGTCGCGGAGCGGGCGGGGCTAGGCGCATGGTCGTTCGCCTTCCAGAGCGCCAGCGAGACGGGAGAGCCCTGGCTCGGGCCCGACCTGCTCGAGGAGCTCGACGCGCTCCATTCTCAGGGCGTCCGCAAGGTCCTGGTCGCGCCGATCGGGTTCGTCTCCGATCACCTCGAGATCCTCTGGGACATCGACGTCGAGGGGCGCGAGAGGGCTCGCGAGCTCGGGCTCGAACTCGACCGGATCGAGTCGATGAACGACGATCCGGACTTCATCCGCGCGCTGGGCGCTCTGGTGCGCGAGGCGCTGGGGGTACGCTCGAGAGCGTGAGCTCACGTACCTGCCCGGACTGGCCGGCATTGATGGACCTCGCGCCGGGCCTCCAGTTCAAGCACTACACGGTCGCAGAGGCCCGGCTCCCCGCCGAGGCTCTCATGAACCTGCCGGACGTCCCGATGGAGGCAGTCGCGATCTGCGCCGACCTCGACCACAACGTCTTCAACCCGCAGCACACCGACCCGAAGGTCGCGGCGGCGCTGCGGGACACACACTGGTTCGACCTCCGCGAGTGGGCGACGAGCGGGCCGGGAGCAGCGCGGAGCTAGGGGCACTGGTCGAGTCGCGCGTCGCGGTCGGCGCGCGCGAGCTCACGATCGTCCACCCGCGCACGCCGGACGACCTGCTCGACGAGGAGGCGTTCGAGCGCGAGGAGTTCCTCCCCTACTGGGCCGAGCCGTGGCCGAGCGGCGTCGCGCTCGCGCGGGCGCTTGTCGGCCGCCCGCTTCGGGGTGCGCGAGTCGTTGAGCTCGGCTGCGGCCTCGCGCTCCCGAGCATCTACGCCTCGCTCGAAGGTGCTCACGTTCTCGCCACCGACTGGTCGACGGACGCGATCGAGTCCGCAGAGCAGAACGCGGTGCGCAACGGCGCCGAGCTCGAGATGGCCGTCGTCCGCTGGTCGCAGCCGGAGCCGCTGCTCGAGCGGGCGCCGTGGGATCTCGTCCTGGCGGCGGACGTTCTCTACGAGCGCCGCAACGTCGACGAGCTGCTCGCGCTCCTTCCACGACTTAGTAACAGACTGTTACTTGCCGATCCCGGGCGGCCGCCTGCGAAGCGGTTCCTCGAGGCCTGGCCCGGCGAGCTGGTGCGGCAGGACGGCAGCGTCACCGTTTACGCGCTGCAAGCAGCTCCTCGAGCGGCCGCGTGTTGACGACGTCGGCCGTGCTCGCCCAGCCGCGGCGTGCAGTGGCGACCGAGAGGAGCATGTTGCCGAGGCCGGCCATCGAGTGGGCGTCGGTCGAGCAGACGATCCGTACGCCCGCCTCGAGTGCCTGCCTCACGTGCGCGTCGCGCAGGTCGAGCCGGTCTGGTAGGCCGTTCACCTCGATCGCCTTCCCGTGCTCGAGCGCTGCTGCGAAGACCGTTTCGAGATCGGTCGCGTTCGGCGGGCGGCGACCGATGTAACGGCCGGTAGGGTGGCTCAAGGCCGAGACGTACGGGTTCTCGAGCGCGCTCAGCGCTCGTTTCGTCAGCTGGTCGCGCGACTGTCGCTGGCCGCCGTGCACGCTCGCCTGCACCCACTCGAGCTCCCCGAGCACGTCGTCGGGGAGGTCGAGCTCGCCGTCGGGGCGGATGTCGCACTCGGTGCCGCGGAGGATCCGGAACGGGGTGAGCCGCTCGTTTGCGTCAGCGATCTCCTCGGCCTGGCGCCGCAGGTCGTCCGGCGTCAGGCCGACGACCGCGCCGACGCTCGGGGTGTGATCGCAAATGGCGAGGTACTCGTACCCGCGCTCGCGTGCCGCCACCCCCATCTCGTAGACGCTCGCTCGGCCGTCCGACCAGGTTGTATGGCAGTGGAGATCGCCGCGGATGTCGTCGAGCTCGACGAGAGGCGGCGGCTCGCCGCGAAAGGGCGCCTCGCGCAGCTCCGGCGGGCAATACGGGATGCCGAGTGCGCGGTAGACCCCTTCCTCGTGAGGTGCCTCGGGCAGCGGCTCGAACGCGGCCACGTAAGCCTCCAAGCCGGTCGCGCGGAGCAGCTCCGTCCCGAACCGCTCTCGAGGCGCGACGACGAGCTCGACGGGGACACCCTCGACCGTCACCCCGGCCGCGTGGTCCTCGCCGCGCTCGAGCACGCTCACGATCTGTGGCAGCCGCTCGAACTCGTCGAGCAGCGGCTTCGGCCCGT
>JBARRS010000140.1:0-5114 GCA_049644345.1 Gaiellaceae bacterium | reverse complement strand
CTCGACGACCTGCCGACCCTGGTTGCGCAGGTGCGCGAAGCAGGATTGCCCGTCGAGCTTCACGTCGACGGCGACCGGCGGGAGCTGCCAGTCGGGATCGAGCTCTCGGCGTTCCGGATCATCCAGGAGGCGCTGACAAACGCGCTCAAGCACGCCGGCCAGGCGCACGCAAGCGTCCACGTCCGCTACGGACAGGACTCGCTCGAACTCGAGATCGTCGACGACGGCGCCGGAGCGCAGGCCCCGGTCGCGAGCGGCGGACACGGCCTCGTCGGCATGCGCGAGCGAGTAGCCCTCTACGGCGGTCGCCTCGACGCCGGCCGGCGCCCGACCGGCGGCTTCGCCGTCCGCGTGCGCCTGCCGATCCGATGACGAGCGTCCTGATCGCCGACGACCAGGCCCTCGTCCGCGTCGGCCTGCGCAAGATCCTCGAAGCCGAGCCCGACACGACTGTCGTCGCTGAAGCCGGCGACGGTGAAGACGCCGTCGCCGCCGCACGTCGTCTCCAGCCGGAGGTCGTGCTGATGGACATCCGCATGCCCGTTCTCGACGGCATCGAGGCAACCCGCCGCATCGTCCGCGAGCAGCCAGCGACACGCGTCCTGATCCTCACCACGTTCGGGCTCGACAACTATGTCTACGACGCGCTACGCGCAGGCGCGAGCGGCTTCATGCTCAAAGACGCACCACCCGAGGAGATCGCGGCCGCCGTCCGCATCGTCGCCAACGGCGAAGCGCTGCTCGCACCCGCGGTCACCCGCGCGGTAATCGAGGAGTTCACACGCCAGTCGCCCGCACCCGCCGCTAAACCGCCGCGCGTGGTCGAGGAGCTGACCCCGCGCGAGCGGGAGGTCCTCGCCCTGCTCGCACGCGGCCTCTCCAACGCCGAGATCTGCCAAGAGCTCGTGATCAGCGAAGCGACAGCGAAAACGCACGTCGCCCGAATCCTCCAGAAGCTCGAACTGCGCGACCGGATCCAAGCGGTTATCTACGCGTACGAGACGGGGCTGATCCAGCCCGGAGTCCATCGCGCGGGCTAAACGAACGCCGCCCGACTTAGCCTCAACTGAGGGGGTCGCTTCCCGGCTCCCCAAGAGAGACGAGTCCCGCGAACGCGAAGGCTCGCAGGACTCGGTCGACATTAACGGCTTCGCTGAACGGCGATCTTTGGTTACTACGTGGCGTAGGCGACCTGCGTTGCTGCGGACCAGCCCCGGCGGAGGAGCACGGCTCCGGTGACGAGCGTCCAGAGCAGGAAGAGCAGGAAGGCAGGGACGAAGCCGGCGAAAACGAAGCCGCCGTTGATGACGAGCGCCACGGCGGTCACCGCTGCGAAGAAGCCGATCCAGCGCGGCAGAACGCGGGTTCCCAAAACGACGACTGCGACCGCGGCCACCGAGATCGCCAGCGGGTACAGGGTCAGGATCGTCGCCGCGCCGGCCATGTGGTCGAGTGCTTTGTACAGCGGTGTGCCCTTGGCGAGGTGATCCTGGTGGATCGCCAGTTCGGGGACGTGGCTCATCAGCTTGAGCAGGACGCCGGAAACGCCCGCGACGAGTGCGATGCTCGAGAGCCAGCCGCCGTCGGTCTCTGCCCTGCGAAGCATTCCGCACAGGTAGGCGAGGAACGGCAGGAAGAGGACGAGCGCCCAGGTCGAGACGACGGCGCGCCAGGGGGCGAAGTGGTTGCCGTTGCCGACCGCGAGGAACATCGCGATCGGGAACACGATCCCGCAGGCGGCTGCGAGTCGCGGCAGCAGTGGTCTGTTCATCGTGGTCTCCTTCGGTCGGGTCACTGCTGTCGGAGGCTAGGAGGGAGGGGCGGCGATTTCGTCGGCCGCTGCGGCTATCCGTTGTCGCCCGGCGTCGCTATTTCCTCGTAGTCCTGCAGGGGGAGGCAGATCACAACGAGGGTTGATGCGGGCGCCGCGCGTGCGCAGTACGTTCCAGCCATGCGCCTCCGCGCTTTGCTCGATCACTGGGGCGACGTCGTTCTCGCCGTCGTGTTCGTCGCGTGGACGCAGGTCGACCTCTGGGGCCATGCGCCGGCAACCCTGCGTGTCGTTGGCGGCCGTGGCGTCCTCGCGGTGCTCCTCGTCCTGGTGACGTTGCCGCTCGCCGTGCGCCGACGCGCGCCGGCGGCGACGCTCCTGATCACCGCCGGCTCGCTCGTCGTCGCGTCGGTTCTCGTCCGGCACTCACAGGGGGGAGTCCCCGTCGAGGTTTTCATCGCGATGCTCGTCGCCTTCTACTCGGTCGGCGCGCATTGCGACGACCGCCGCGCGCCGTTCGTCGGTGCGCTCGCGCTCACGGCGATCGCGACCGTCGATCTTGCCCGGCCCGGCCTCTTCAACGGCAGCGGCAGTCCGCGGCCGGCGGCGTGGCTGGCGTTCGCGATCGCCTGGCTCGTCGGCCGCGACATGCGACGCCGACGCGGACGCGTCGCCGAGCTCGAGACCCGCGCAGAACAGCTGGAGCGCGAACGTGAGGAGAAGGCGCAGCTTGCGGTCTCGGAGGAACGAGCTCGGATCGCGCGCGAGCTGCACGACATCGTCGCGCACGGTGTGAGCGTGATCGTCGCGCAGGCACGCGCCGGGCCGCACCTGGTGCACGACCCCGAGCGGGCGAGCGGCGTCTTTCGTGCGATCGAGTCGAGCGGACGGGAAGCGCTTGTCGAGTTGCGCCGCCTGCTGGGAATCTTGCGCTCCGAAGACCAGCAGCTCGCGATCGGACCGCAACCGGGTCTCTCGTCATTGGCGTCCCTCGTCGAGCAGGTGCGCGCGTCGGGATTGTCGGTTGAGCTGCGGATCGAGGGCGAGCCGGTCCATCTGCCGGCGGGGGTCGACCTCGCCGCCTACCGGATCGTGCAAGAGGCGCTGACGAACGTCGTCAAGCACGCGCGCGCGACGGCCGCGGAGGTCGAGGTTCGCTACCGGCCGGATGCACTCGAGCTCGCGGTCGTCGACGACGGCCGAGGCGCGGCCGCAAGCCGAAACGGGACCGGCCACGGGCTCATCGGTATGCGCGAACGCGTCGCGCTCTACGGCGGCAAGCTCGATGCCGGCGGCCGCGACGGCGGCGGCTTCTCCGTCCACGCACGACTTCCGCTCGTCAACGTCGAATGACCCGCGTCCTGATCGCCGACGACCAAGAACTCGTGCGAACGGGCTTCCGCGTCGTGCTCGATGCAGAGCCAGACCTCGAGGTGGTCGGCGAGGCTGCCGACGGGTTGGCGGCCGTCGACGCCGTCAACTCGCTCCACCCCGAGGTCGTCCTGATGGACATCCGCATGCCGAACCTGGACGGCATCGAGGCGACCCGACGAATCGCCGCAAGCGACGGCTCGCCGCGTGTGCTCATCCTCACCACCTTCGACCTCGACGACTACGTCTACGAGGCGCTTCGCGCCGGCGCAAGCGGCTTCCTGCTCAAGGACGCACGCGCCGAAGAGCTCTGCAACGCCGTCCGAACGGTCGCCGCGGGCGACGCGCTCCTGTCACCCGCGATCACACGTCGGCTCATCGAAAGCTACACGCGCCGGCCACCCCCAACCGAACATCCCGGCGCGCTCGCCGAGCTGACGCCGCGCGAGCTCGAAGTGCTCAAGCTGGTCGCCCGCGGGCTTTCCAACGCCGAGATCGCCCGCGAGCTCGTCGTCGGCGACGCGACGGTCAAGACCCACGTCGCGCGCATCTTCTCCAAGCTCGACCTCCACGACCGAGCACAAGCCGTCGTGCGTGCCTACGAGTCGGGCCTTGTTCAGCCGGGCGGCGAGTGAGTGCGCTAAGCCCGCGATTGCCGAGCGGACACTCGTACGACAGAAGGCGTCATCTCGCAACGAGCGACGCACGCGGCTAGCGCGGGCGCTGCTCGGCCTCCTTGAGGCGCACTGCGATCAGCTTCGTCACAAGCGTCTTCGGAGGCGGACGGTGCGATAGGACCGAGCCGCTGAACGGCAGGTAGCTGAGGTGCTTCTGAAACGCGGCATCGTGCAGGAGGGATTCCTGACGGTGCAGGCCGGCGAGCAGCGGTTCGGCACTCGCGCGGTGTTGGTATCTACGCGGAAAGTGTGCGCGATTCCCATCGGAACCACGGCCGCCGCGCCAGGCGCGAGTCGGTAACTCTCGTCTTGCGGATGCGTGTGCAGCGGTGGCGATGCGTGACGCGGGAAGAGGAATTCGATCAACGCGAAGCGCCCGTTGCTCGCCTCGCCCGGCATCTTGATCGTTGCGAGGGTTCCCAGGAACCAAAGCTGCTCACCTTTCCCCGCACCTGACCAGGTTGCCGTCGCGATTACCTCGCTCACGATCGGCAGCGTATCGAGGCGTGCGCATCACTCCGGTCAGGGGACATTTACGAAAGCTGGCGCACGTCAGCGGGAGTGGAACGAACAACGAAGCCATCGTGCCGACAGCGCAACCGTCAGCCGGTACGCTCGTCCGGTGTGCGTGTCGAAGCGCCAACAGGTCCTAGAGTGGGCCGCGTGACGCTTCAACGGATGGACAACGTCGGCATCGTGGTGGAATCCCTCGATGCCGCTATCTCGTTTTTCGCCGAGCTCGGCCTCGAGCTCGAAGGGCGAGGCACGATCGAAGGAGAGTGGGCAGAGCGCGTCACCGGGCTCCACCCCATGCGCGTCGAGATCGCCATGATGCGCACGCCGGACGGCCACAGCCGGCTCGAGATCTCGCGATTCCTCACGCCGCCAACGGTCGCCGATCACCGGAAAGCCCCCGTGAACGCTCTCGGCTACCTACGGATCATGTTCGCCGTGGACGACATCGACGATACGCTCGCCCGGCTCCGCAAGCACGGGGCGCAGCTTGTAAGCAGCGAAGTGGTCCAGTACGAAGACGCGTATCGGCTCTGCTACATCCGTGGGCCCGAAGGACTTCTCATAGGGCTGGCCGAGCAGATCAGCTAGGGGTGAACTTTCGCGACGGGAGAGCCCTTCAGGCGTCAGTCCGAACACTGGCCCAGCTAAGCGACTCGCATCTATGACGGTCGCTATCCCGGATCTTGACTACCACGCCAGCGGCTATTAAGCCCACCAGTCGCGCTGGCCATCGACGTCTTCGCGCGGATCCTCGCCCAGATTGGGCGCGCCGATGACGA
>JBARRS010000139.1:0-1891 GCA_049644345.1 Gaiellaceae bacterium | reverse complement strand
GGCGCTGCTCGGACGCCGTCCGTTCGGCGAAGGCACCCTCGATCTGGTGGAGCATCGCGTTCAGCGCGACGCCGAGCCGGCCGACCTCGGTCCGCTCGTTGGTGTTCTCGATCCGCCGGCTCAGGTCGCCGCCGGCGATCGCGCCGGCCGTCTCCTCGATGCGGCGCAGCGGCGCGAGCCCGACGCGGACGAGCCAGAGCCCGAGGCCGACGATCCCGAGCAAGACCCCGAGCGAGGCGAGCACTTCGATCACCACGAGGCGGTGGAGGGTGTCGTGGACGTCGCTCAGTGGCGCTGCGACGATTAGGAAATAACCTCGATAGCCGGGCACCGGCTCGATCCGCGCACGGTAGCGTGTCGAACCGCGGACTGCGCCGACGGTCAGGTTCGACTCGTTTCCCGTCGGTACGTGTCCGGTGAAGTGCGGTCGCGGCGGAGGCGTCTGGTAGAGCCGTGTGCCGACGGACCTCCAGACCAACACTCCATTCGGGTAGCGAAGACCGACGTAGGCGCCCGGCGTTGAGACAGCAAGCTGCTGGAGCTCACCCGGATCGGGCGCATGGCGAAAAGCAGTCGAGTTTGCGAGCGCGTCCGCGCTGGCGTTGACGTTTCGGTCGACGCGCTGGATCAGAAACGACCGCAGTGCGGCGTAGGTGGCAACGTTGGCGATCGCCAGCCCGACGACGGCGAGCGCCGCCAGGACGATTAGCAGCCGGGCGCGGAGTGACATCTACCCTGAGTCGCGGAGCGCGTAGCCGACCAGCCTGATCGTGTGGATCAGCGGCGGCCCCGTACGGTCGAGCTTCTTGCGCAGGTAGCTGACGTAGGTCTCGACGACGTTCGCGTCGCCGCCGAAGTCGTAGTGCCAGACGTTGTCGAGGATCTGGCGCTTGCTGAGGACGCGGCGAGGGTTGAGCATGAAGAAGCGGAGCAGGTCGAACTCGGTTCGCGTCAGCTCGACGGTGTCGTCCCCGCGCCAGACCTCACGCGTCTCCTCGTTCAGGACGAGGTCGCCGAAGCGCATCACTCCTTCCCCGTCGTCTTCGCGCGTGCGGCGGAGGACGGCGCGAACGCGGGCCACGATCTCGACGAGGCTGAACGGCTTGGTCACGTAGTCGTCCCCGATCGCGAGCCCCGCGAGCTTGTCCTCGGTCGCGTCCTTGGCGGTGAGGAAGATCACCGGCGTACGGTGGCGGCCGTCGCGAAGCCGTTGCGCGATCTGGAAGCCGTCGAGGTCCGGGAGCATCACGTCGAGGACGATCAGGTTCGGCCGGAACTCGTCGATCGCGTGCTCCGCTGCACGGCCGGTTGCGACCTCGCGCGTCTCGAAGCCCTCGTAGCGGAGGGCCGTCGCGACCGCGTCCGTGATCGAGGGCTCGTCGTCGACGACGAGGACGCGGGCGGCTCCAAGGGTTTCGGTCCGAGGCTCCGTCATGGCCCCAGGATCGCACGACTCCCTGGGTGCCCGCTGAGAATCGACTGTGGCTACGTTCACAGGTGGCGCTCAGGCGGCTCTGCGTTTGCGCGGAGATTGGGCTGGTCTACTGGTCTGAAACCCGTCACCGACGAAAGGAATCGACATGCGTCGCCGCAACCTCGCCATCTCCGCCGCGGCCGCCGGGCTCTTGGTCGCAGGAGCCGGCGTCGGGGCGGCCACCTATGCCCACACCTCGAGCGGAACGACGACGACGGTCGTCAAGCAGATCTACGCCGCGAACACGCCTGCGTCGCGCACGACCTCGAGCGCGCTGAGCGTGAACGACATCTACCGCCGCGACGGCTCCGGTGTGGTCGAGATCACGATCACCGCGTCTTCGGGCAACAGCTCGGGCTTCCCATTCGGAAACGGGGGCGGACAGAGCCAGCGCGCGCAGGGCTCGGGCTTCGTCTA
>JBARRS010000138.1:0-9845 GCA_049644345.1 Gaiellaceae bacterium | reverse complement strand
GACCGCCTCGACGATCGAGCGGTCGGCGTCGGAGATCTGCTCGCGAAGCTGGCGGATCAGCGGGTCGTCGTGCTCGCTCACGGCGCGGAACGATACGGACAGCGCCGGTCAGTAGATGTGGATGGTCGCTCCGCCGGAGGCAGCCAAGACCACGTACAGCGGTGCCGGTCCCTACTGCGGCGTGGCTTCGACGGTGAGCGCAGGCGGCGCGGCGGTTGCGGTCCCCGGCCACGCACAGGAACAGCACGAAGATCCCCGCCCGCCGCACGACCAGAGCAGAGCATAGTTGCCTATGTGGACACGGCAAGCCCGAGCGCGAGGGCGTTGAAGGCGGCGTGGAGGATCATGCCCGGATAGATGCTGTCGGTGCGGCTGCGAAGGTAGGCGAGGCCGATCCCGAAGACCGTCAGGACCGGCAATGCGTCGACGAGACCGTGCCAGACGCCGAACGCGAGCCCGACCGCAATTACGGTGGCCGGCCGGCCGAGTCGGCCTGCGAGCAGGCCGAAGCCTTCGCCCCGAAAGGTCAGCTCCTCGACCAGGGGTCCGAAGAGGCCGAAGACGACGAAGTTGGCGGCGAACGCTCCCGCATGGCTCGGCTCCCATCGCTTCGGCGCGAGGCCTTGCTCCCGCCCCGCGTGTAGCAGCGGGTCCAGTGCGGCATTGGCCGCGTAGACGACGATGAGCACCGCCAGGACGATCCCGGCCGCCTGCCGCCACGAGGCCGGGCGTCGCAGCGCGAGCAGCTCACGTTTCGAGACGCCGGTCGCGATCACGAGGACGACTGCGAGCACGAACAAGAAGAAGACCCCCTGCTCGGCGGCTGTTGCGTAGCGGTAGAGAGCGTCCTGGGCAGGCTTGGTCCCCGAGGCGCGGGAGGTGTAGCCGAGCAGGGCGACGGCGCCGACGAGCGTCAGCCACGCGACCAGCCGGCCGGTGCCGCGAACGGCTACGCCCACTCTGCCGGGACCCGCACCGTCGTCCTGTTGGCGTCGGCGGTGATCGGGCCGAGGCCGCTCAGGCGACCCACTGCCAGAGCGCCCACTGGATGACGAAGACGCCGAGCAGCATCGAGCTCAGGGCGACGATGGCCGTGTGGACCCGAGGGCGCCCGCCGAGAGACGCGAGTGCGAGGAAGAACGGGAACACGACCAGTCCGAAGCGCGGCAGCGAGAGGAGGGGCCAGGCCCGGCTCGGCGTGCTCAGCGGCAGGGCGAGGGAGAGTGCCGCGAACAGCCCGTACGGCGCGCCGAACCGCTGCCAGACGACGACCGCGAGCGCGATGAAGAGGACGAGGAATGCGAGCGTCTCGAGGTTGGTTGCCGCCACGCGAATCGGATCGGGGTCGTGGGAGGAGTGCCAGTAGACGTGTCCGTGGGAGCCGGCCACGAACTGCTGGATCCCCGCCCAGCCGGCGCGGAGCCCGCCCCAGATTCCTGCGAGCGGCCCGTACGGGCTCAGGTGGCGGCCCCAGAGCCTCTCGGTACCGACGAACGCCCACGGATCTCGCGCCTCCAGCCAGAGCCAGAGTGGATAGACCAGGAAGAGGATCGGCGCCAGTACGAGCCCCGCCAGCGAGCGGAGGCGGTGCTTCTCTTGCCAGGCGATCAGCGCGAGCGGCGGTAAGAGAGCCACGCCCATCGGCCGAGACAGCAGGGCGAGCCCAGCCGCCGCGCCCGAGGCCGCGTAGCGGCTCCGCTCGGCGAACAGGAATGCCGCGAGCGCGAGCAGCAGGAAAAGCGACTCGCTGTAGACGGCCTGGAGGAACAGCGAGGTCGGAAACACGGCGAGATAGAGAACGGCACGCCGCGCGCCGTCGGCGCCTAGCCGCGCCTCGGCGATCCGGTAGAGGAGTAGGAAGGCTCCGGCCGAGGCGGCCAGCGAGACCAGCACGCCCGCGAGCACGAAGTGCCCACCGAGTGTGCGGCCGACTCCGGCCACGATCGCCGGATAGAGGGGGTAGAACGCCGGGGCGGCCTTGCCGGCCACGGTGGCGTAACCATGCTCGGCGATCCGGAGAAAGAACACGCTGTCCCAGCGCGCCCAGACGTCCGTGATCGCGCCGAGGTCGTGGTTGGCCGGATCGTCCCAGAGCACCGCGAGCGGGTTGCGATTCGGTACGAACATCGCCAACGCGAAGAGCGCGAGGATCCAGATCGCCGCGCGGCTCCAGAGCCAGAGCTCGGGCACAGGGCTGCGCGCCATCCGGATCCGCAACTCGCGGCGAGCCTGCCTCCGCTCGTAAACCCGTTCAGGCGCGGCCACGGCGCGAGTGATCGTAGTCGCTTCCTGTTGAGGAGCGCGCCGGATGCCGTCGAATACACGGGCGTGCCGTTCTGGCATCGACTGGTCGTCGTCGGCGCCGTGCTCCTCGTCACGGCTGTCGTCGCGCGCCTGATCGACCGGCGAATCGCGCGCCGGCCGCTGCAGCCTCAGGCGGTGACGCGCTACCGGGTGCTCCGGCGCAGCATCACGACGACGATCGTGATCGTCGGCTTCCTGTCGGCGCTGCTCGTGATCCCGGAAGTACGTGCCGTGGCGGGCGGGATCCTCGCCTCCTCGGCAATCGTCGGCGTGATCATCGGGTTCGCCTCTCAGCGCACGATCGGGAACTTCGTCGCCGGGCTTCTGATCGCGATCACGCAGCCCGTCCGGCTCGGCGACCGCGTCGAGATCGCCGGCGACGATGGCGTGGTCGAGGAGATCGGTCTCACGTACACGTTCATCCGGACCAGCGGGGGTGACCGGCTCGTGATCCCAAACGAGAAGCTGGCCTCGGATACGATTCGAAATTCCACCATCGTCAGTCGCGAAAAGGTCGCTCAGATCACGATGCAGGTTCCGCTAGACGCCGATTTGCGGAAGGTCGCGGACCTGCTCAGGGAGGTCGCGGGGGACGAGCGCGAGGTCGAGGTCGAGGTGACGGAGCTCGCGGAGAAGGCGACGCTTGCGCTGCGCGCCTGGGCGCCGGACGCTGTCGGCGCAGCCCGGCTCGAGAGCGAGCTGCGTCTGCGGGCGCACGATCGTCTGCGTGAGGCCGGGGTGCTGGCGTGACGCCGCCGAGCTCGCGCGGCGACCGGCACCGCCGGCCCGACGAGCTGGAAGCGATCGTCAGGCGGAGCGAGCGGCGGCGGCGTGAGCGTGTCTCGAGGCGCAAGCGGCGTGCCGGGGTGCTCGTCTGCTCGCTCGTCGTCGGCGCCGTCATCCTGGTCGCGGTCGGATTCGGGGGGGCGGCTGCGTTCCAGCGCAGCTGCGACCTCTCCTCGCTCCGGCCGGCGGCGATCGGGCAGAACACCTTTGTCTACGCCGCGGATAGCTCGCTGCTCGGTTCCATTCCGGCGGACAAGAACCGTCAGCCGGTGGCGCTCGGCAGCATCAGCCCCTGGATGCGCAAGGCGACGGTCGCAATCGAGGATCGCCGCTTCTACGAGCACGGGGGGGTCGACTACATCGGGATCCTGCGCGCGGCCTGGTCGGACATCCGCGCCGGCAAGGTCGTCCAGGGTGGCTCGACGATCACCCAGCAGCTCGTGCGCAACCTCTACATCTCTCGCCAGCGGACGCTGAAGCGAAAGCTCGTCGAAGCGTGCCTTGCGATCAAGCTCAGCCGCAAGGAGTCGAAGGACTGGATTCTCGACCAGTACATGAATGCCGTCTACTACGGCAACCACGCCTATGGGGTCGAAGCGGCCGCACAGACGTATTTCTCGCGCCACGCCCGCGGGTTGACGCTGAGCCAGGCGGCGCTGCTCGCAGGCTTGCCGCAGGCGCCTTCGATCTACGACCCGATCCAGCATCCGGCGGAAGCGCTCGACCGGCGTAACGAGGTTCTGCGGGCGATGTACCAGAACGGCGACATCACGGCGACGCAGTACCGGGAAGCGGCCGCTGTCAGCGCGTTCCACCTGAAGCCCGGGAAGCTCTACACGCGCATCCGCGAGCCGTACTTCTTCAGCTACGTACGAGACCAGCTGATCGCCGAGTACGGTGCGAACACGGTTCGCTCGGGCGGGCTGCGCGTGTACACGACGATCAACCCACGCTTCCAGCAGGCCGCCCAGAAGGCCATCAGCGACACGCTCTACCTGAAGACTGACCCGGCAGCGGCGATCGTCTCGATCAATCCCGGTAACGGGGCGATTCGGGCGATGACCGCAGTCTCGCGGCGAAAGGGCAACCAGTTCAACTTCGCCGCGCAGGCCCGGAGGCAAGCGGGCTCGACGTTCAAGACGTTCGTCCTGACGACCGCGATCGCCGAGGGGATCGACCCGTTCACGACGACGTACATCTCGGCCCCGTTCCACTATCAGCCCGACCCGTACTCGCCCGCGTGGGACGTCTCCACTTACGACCACACGTACATCGGCGCGACGACGATCGCGAACGCGACCCTTCGCTCCGACAACACGGTGTTCGCGCAGCTGACGCTCGACGTGGGGCCCCAGAACATCGCCGCGATGGCGCACCGGCTGGGCGTGCAGTCGTCCCTGACGACAAAAGAAGGGGCGTATGTGCCGTCGCTCGGCCTCGGCGCGATCCCCGTCTCGCCGTTGGACATGGCCTCGGCCTATTCGACGATCGCGGCCGGGGGGATCTACTCGAAGCCGATGGCGATCACGAAGGTCGTGCTCGCGAACGGCAAGGTCGACACGGAGGCCGGTTGGGGCAAGGACGAGCGCAAGCGCGTCATCCCCGACTGGGTGGCCTCGACGGTGACGCAGATTCTCGAGCAGAACATGCTCCGTGGCACTGGAATCGGCGCCTACTTCGGCCGTCCCTCGGCGGGCAAGACCGGAACGACCGACAGCTACGCCGACGGGTGGTTCTGCGGCTTCACGCCGAACCTCGAGGCGACGATCTGGATCGGGTATCCCGGCGGCGAGATCCCGATGCTCAGCGTGCACGGGATCGCGGTCTCGGGGCCGACGTTCCCCGCGACGATCTGGAAGCTATTCATGGAGAACGCGATCGGCGCGGCCCCGCCCGTCGACTTCCCGCCCGCTCTGACCTCGCCGGTCTGGAAGCCGTTCACACGGGGGCAATACGCGATCGGGTATGCGAGCCCGAGCTACCCGTCCTCCTCGCCGACGACGACCGGCACGACGCCGAAGACGACGACACGGGCCCCGACGACGACCGCTGCGCCGCCCCCGCCGACGACCGCTGCGCCTCAGCCGAAGCCTCCGCCGAGCGAGCCGCCGCCCCCGCCGCCGCCTCCCGGCCCTCAGTAGGGCGCGATGGCCGAGCTGATCTCGATCGCCGAAGCTCAGGCGTTGATCCTCGAGCGCGTGCAGGCGTTGGAGCAGGAGTCCGTGCCGATCGGGCAAGCCGCGGGGCGAGTGCTCGCCGAGTCGGCTCGGGCGCTTGTCGATCTCCCGCCGTTCGCGAGCTCGGCCATGGACGGCTTTGCCCTTCGCGCCGAGGAGACTCCGGGCGAGCTGCCCGTCTCCTTCCGGATCGCCGCAGGGCGCCCCTCGCCCGCGCCGCTGGCCGCCGGCGAGGCGATGGCGATCGCGACAGGCGGCGTCGTTCCGGACGGCGCGGATGCGGTCGTGCCGTTCGAGCTTGTTGACGAAAGAGACAACACGGTCTCCGTACCACACACCGTTGCCCGCGGAGCAAACGTGCGACCGCGCGGAGGTGATGTTCGCGCAGGAGACGCCGTCGTCGAGGCAGGCGTCCGTCTGGGCGCGGCGCAGCTCGGAGCCCTCGCCGCCTCAGGTATTGCCGAGGTCGTCTGCGCCCGCCGGCCCCGAGTCGCTGTCCTGACGACCGGGACGGAGCTACGGCCGCCGGGCGAGCCGCTCGGCCCCGGCGAGGTGTACGAGGCGAACGGGGTCATTCTCGCAGCGCAGCTGGCCGCCGCCGGCGCCCTCGTCGAGCGGCTCGCGGCCGTTGCCGACGACGAGGATGCTCACCGCGACGCGCTCGCGGCCGGGCTCGAGCACGATGTGCTCGTCACCTCGGGCGGGGTGTCGGTCGGCCCGCACGATCTTGTCCGCAAGGTCGAGGCCGAGCTCGGGGTCGAGGAAGTGTTCTGGCGTGTCGCCGTGAAGCCGGGGAAGCCGCTCGCCTTCGGCGTCCGTGGCAGAACTCTCGTCTTCGGGTTGCCAGGGAATCCGGTCTCGTCGCTCGTCGGCTTCGAGCTCTTCGTACGGCCCGCGGTGCTCGCGCTTCAAGGCGCGCTCGATCCCGGACCGCCGCTCGAGTCCGGGACGCTGGCAGAGCCCGTGCAGCGGGACCCGGCGCGCGATGAGCTCGTCCGCGCCCGGACGGAGCGGCGAGACGGGACGGTCATCCTCGAGCCGCTCAGCGGCCAGGAGTCGCACATGATCGCGCGGGCGGCCGGCGCGGACGCGCTCGTGCTCGTGCCTCGGGGAGACGGACAGCTGGGGCGAGGGGAAGCCGTCAGCTGGTTGCGGCTCGAGTAGTCGAGTACGCGTGTCCGTTGCGGGGCTCGACACGGATGGGGCGCGCGTACGCGATGTAGCGGTGAGACGCGAAGAAGCGGGGGTGGCAGGCTTGCAGCTCGACGAGCTCGTGGCCCGGCGACTTCAGCACGGAGAGGTCGTCGGCCTTGACGATTCGGTGCGTGGTGATTCTGTAGACGAAGGTCGCATACGGCACTCGAAGCGTGACCCGGTCGCCTCGACGGAGCTGCTCGATATGCGAGAAAGGCGCCAGGTACGTCGTGCGGTGGCCGGCGATGTAGACGAGTTGACCCTCGCCCGGCATGAACGTCCGCAGGTCCCGGCCGGGCCCCTTCTTCAGCGAAGCCTCGTCGGTGCCGTCGACCAGGATCATGTTCAGATGCAGGCGCGGAATCAGGATCCGGCCGATCGCTTCGCCGGCGTGCGTCGTCATGCGGTAGACGCGGGCCTCCTGGGCGATCGTCCGCCGGACGGTCTCGGCCGAGGCGCGCTCGAGCTGCGGTGCCTCGTAGCCGGCGGCGAGACGGTCGTACTGGTGCCCGAGCCGATGTTGCTGGACCTTGGTGTAGAGCGCGGTGAAGGGGTCTTGCCAGAACCAGACCGTCGCAGTCCACGCGAGTCCCCCGACACCTGCGATCACGAGCACCGTGCCGAGGACGCGGAGACCCCTCCTCATCATCGTTCCAACACCTGCTCCGCTTCTTCCGGTTCGCGACGCCAGCCGACGGCGATGATCAGAAGCCGTCTGATCGAGCTCCGGATCGGGCCGAAGCGCGGCCGTTCCTTCGCGCTCGGATACGGCGCGTAGCGGCCGGCCGTGAGCGCGGTCATCTGGGCCGCCGCGGCGAGCCAGCCGAGGCCGATCAGCAGGACGGGGACGGTCACGTAGTGGATCGCGATCAGCTCCGCGAGGTACCAGGGCGCGTCCAAGCCGAGGCCGTACCGGCCCGCGAGCGAGCCCAGCAGGATGGCGGGGCCTGCGAATCCCGCTGCCAGGACGGCGCTGCGCTGCCACAGCGGTTGGGTCCGCACCTGCGGCACCCAGAGCCAAGCGTGCAGGGATGGGAGCAGGAAGATGAGCGCGAATGGATTCGTCGCCACGACGAGCAGGGCCACGACGGCGAGCACGAGCAGCGCGGCCGTCGCGCCGGCGAGCTCTTCGGGCGGCGCCACGGGGCGGCGGGGAAGCAGGCGCTCTCGGGCGACGAGCCACCCGAGACCGCTGAGGATCCCGAGTCCAAGCAGCCCGAGCACAGGCCAGTCGCCCGCGGCGGTCGTCTCCGGGGAGACCGGCAGCGCGATGCCTCCCGGCCACACGCCGAGGAGCCCGAAGAGTACGAACAAGGCTCCGGTCCAGAGCCAGAAGACGAGCCGGCTGCGGTAGCTCCTGAGGGCGGGCGCCAGAGGCACGTGCCGGCGCCGGCAGCGCGCGAACAGGTCGACGACGGCGACGAGGAATGGAAGCAGGGCTGCGATCAGCACGAGCTCGACGGCCCAGCCGCGGATGATTCTCGCTCCGAGGTAGAGATAGCTCGACGTGCCCTGGGCCAGCTCGACTCCTTGGTCCAGAGACTGCAGGAGCTGTTGCGTCGACCGTCCGATCTGGGCCAGCCGAGCCCCGCTGAGCCGCCCCGCCGAGTCGTTGAACGACGCTGGTGGCCGATCCCCGGCGGTGGTCACGGTCACTGCCGCGATTCCACGTGAAACGAGCGGCCCTTGCTCGTAGAGGCTGAAGGGGAACGCGAGGTCGATCAGCTGCCCGGCGATGCTCGGCCGCCCCGGCGAGCGGCCGAGCTGCGCCCGTACGCGGTCGGCGGCGGTGGCGACGAGGGACGCGGCCGGCGAGCGCGGCTCGTTGCCCGCGAGCACGAGGCGGGGTGTGCCTCGGCCGGCGATCGCATCGAGGTCGACGACGGCGAGAACTCGGCCGCGGTACGTGCGCGCGAAGCGGTCGGCGCCGATCCCACCGAATGCGCCGCCGTCCGTGACCACGAACACGAGCGTGTGCTGCGGCGAGACCCCTCGCGCGCCCGCCGAGGCCGGCGCGGTCAGCGCATACGACCGCGCGAGCTCGATCAAGGCCGCAACACCGGAGGCGTTGTCGTTGGCGCCGGGGCCGGTCCCGCTGTCGTCGCGGTGCGCCATCACGACGAGCGCCTCGGGCGAACGCCCGGGCACGATCGTGGTCTGGTTGACGAGCGGAACGCGCCCGCGGCCCGGAATCGTGGCGAAGAAGCGGTCGGCGTTGATTCGGAGCCCGTACTGCTGGAGCTGTCCGGTCACCCAGTCCGCGGCGCCCACCGCACCCGGTGTGCCCGGCGCGCGATCCGGAAAAGCGGTCGAGAGCCCGCTCGCGAGCGCCATCGCGCCCGCGCGGTCGAACACCGGAGGAAGGCGCGGCTCTGGCGGCCGCAGGGCCTGCGGTCGGCCGACGCTGAAAAGCGCGATCAGGAGGGGGACACCGAACAGCAGCCACGCGCTCCGGTAGAGGGTGCCGTTGATCGGGCGCTCGACGGAGCCGGGGCGTGCCCGAGGGTGCACGGCCGAGGGCGGGGCAGCCGCCATAAGAGGGCTATAGTAGGTTGGAGAGGACGCAGAAGCGCGTCCGCGCGCTGCCGATGGTCGAGGTCTCAACGATCCTCCTCGTCGATGACGAGGACGCTGTCCAGAAGCTCCTGACGTATCCGCTCGAGCGCGAGGGATTTCGCGTGCTCCAGGCGCGGGACGGCGAGGAGGCGCTCCAGCGGTTTGCCGACGAGCGGGTCGATCTCGTCGTCCTCGACATCATGCTGCCGAAGCTCGACGGGCTCGAGGTCTGCAAGCGGCTGCGTTCGGAGAGCATGGTGCCGATCATCATGCTGACCGCGCGGGACGACGAGCTCGACAAGGTGCTCGGCCTCGAGCTCGGCGCGGACGACTACATCACGAAGCCGTTCTCGATCCGGGAGTTTCGCAGCCGGGTGCGTGCGTTGCTTCGGCGGGCGGGCGCGCCCCCCCAGACCCGCGAGAGCGACGTGATCGAGGTGAACAACCTGCGCATCGATGCGGCACGCCGGGCGGTCGACCTCGATGGACAACCCGTGCAGCTGACCTACGTCGAGTTCGAGCTTTTGCGCACGCTGGCCGCGCATCCGGGCCGCGTGTACACGCGCGAGATGCTGCTCGAATCGCTGTGGGGCGATTCCGCCTATCGCGAGCCGCGGACGATCGACGTCCACATTCGCCATCTGCGCGAGAAGCTGGAGCAGGACCCGAGATCGCCGCAGTACATCTTCACCGTGCGCGGCGTCGGCTACCGCTTTCGCGACCGATGAGCAGGCTCCAGACCGTCGGCGCGCGCCTCAGTTTGGCGCTCTTGCTCGTGGTCGCGGTCGCGCTCGGCGTCGTCTACCTCGTCGTCGTGCCGTCGCTCCG